>CAZVRN010000230.1:0-5682 GCA_964629485.1 uncultured Thermodesulfobacteriota bacterium
AGGAATCGGCGAATCCAGCCGTTGCCCCCCAGGTCCGGGCTGTGCTCGATGGAGACGAGTATGTCATTAACGGTCAAAAGTCCTCCTGGGTCAGTAATGGCACTATCGCCAACTACGCGGCCCTGTGGGTGACCCTGAATCCGGACCAGGCCTATGAAGCAGGCGGAATCGCGTGTGTTCCACTCGATCTGCCGGGAATTTCACGCGGGGCGCCCTTAAACAAGCTGGGGCAACGCGACCTGAACCAGGGAGAAATCTTCTTTGACAATGTACGAATCCCTAAACATATGATGATCGCAACGGATCCTACGACCTTCAAATTATTTTCCGGCGCCCAACTGGCTGTGGCCAACGGATGGATGGGGCTTTGTTTCGCAGGCTGTGCTTACGCCGCCCTGGAGGAGGCCTTACGATACGCCCAGGAACGGGTCCAGGGTGGAAAAGTTATTTACGATCACCAGGCCGTTAAGCTGAAGATCTTTGATATGTTCACATCCGTGGAAGCGGCCCGTTCTCTTGCCCGCCGCGCCTTTGTGTATAACATGAATCTTTATAACAACATGCAGCCGCCTGCGGTTCACTATTCAATGGCATCCAAAATCCTGTCCACTGAGACCGCTACCCGGGTGGCCAGCCAGGCGATCCAAATTTTCGGCGGATATGGACTTTCAAAAGAATATCTTATCGAGAAAATATACCGGGATGCCCGCTCTTCCATGATAGAAGACGGGGTCAATGACACACTGGCCATTGACGGTGCCGACAGACTCAGGCAGGGTCGGACCACATGGGTAGTCCAGGAAGGGACCGTACAGGCGGCCCCTGCCGCCGGGGCTGAAGAAGCTCCGAACTGGGAAGAGGTGGAGCCTATTTTCAGGCCGAAAAATGTGCACATGGGCGTGATGAAGGTTGACGAGGAAAAATGCACCCAGTGCGGTCTCTGCATCTTGAACTGCCCTTTCAGGGCCTGGGAAGCAGACGAAAACGGCATCCCCCACATGAAAAAAGTGTACGCCTGTTTTTCCTGTTACAACTGCATGGTAGCCTGCCCTGTGGGTGCGATTTCCATTGTTGAGCCTTACCATGTGGACGACGGTGTCTTTAAGACAGAGCCTCATCCCTTACCGGCCAAGTTGCCTCAAGAACCCAAGGATGCCGAGGGGAACCCCGACGAGTGGACTGTTATCGAGCGAACCATCTTCGAGCGAAGGAGCATGAGAAATTTCAAGGAAGACCCGGTCCCGGAAACGCTTATCAAGAGAGTTCTGGAAGCAGGCCGGTTTGCTCCCAGCAGCGGCAACTGCCAGCCCTGGAAGTTCATTGTGATCACGGACAAGCAACTTATCAACGAGCTGAATGAAGGCTGTTACAGCGTACTGTCCATGCTGCATAACAGCTACATGAATGATACCATGGTCAAGAGCCTGGTGCCGATGTATGCGCAAGATCCTTCAAATATAGGTTTATTCGACCCCAGGATTATCATCGGCGGCGCAGGGAGCATAGCTCAAAAAAACGCACCCGTATTTCTGGACGCGCCCGTGGTAATACTGATCGCCTGTGATGACCGGGCTATCGGCGGACCCCAGATTCAGGCGGGTATTTGCGGGCAAAATATGAACCTGGCCGCCATCTCTCTTGGGTTAGGTTTCTGCTGGGTCGGGTTCAGCCAGGTGATTGAAATGATACCGCCGCTCAAGGAGAAGCTTGGTCTCAAAGATCCATGGAAGATCAACACCGCCGCAGTGCTTGGATACCCGAAATTCAAACAAAAAGGGATCGTACCCAGGGAATTCAGACCTGTCACGTGGTTCCGGGAAGGAGCAGGCGGACCTGAGATTGAGGAGTAAAAAGGCCTGAATCAATATCAGCAGATCTGAAAAAATTTCTTTAACTGAAGACAGGAATAAAAACGGACAAGGGGTTGAGCTTGATCGCTTTCCCCCTTGTTTTCCTTTTTAGTATGAAAAGGTTTGGCCTGTTGATTCTTGAAACCCTTTTCGGGTTGCTGAACAAAACATCCCTTGTTTGAAATTTCTGCAAAGTCAGCCTCTTGGCTGAACTCATTGTCGTCCGAAAAATTAAGCCCTCGAAATATTTAATATATTTCTGTGGATTAAATTTTCTTTCTCCGTGATTTGGGCCAAAACACTGATTTTGAGATAGCCTCCAGCTTGAAAAATAACATATTTCAATTTTTTTGTTTATTTGACAGGCACTTTCTGTTTAGTTATATATTTCCAGGATGAGAATGACCTTTCTTTCAAATCAAAAAAGCTGAATTAATTAAGAGGAGGCAGTCAGCGGTATTTGAGAGTGTGAGGCGGGTGAGTAACGAAATCAAAGTGCGCAAAGTTCTCTGAGAAAACCGGAGGCATACCCAAGTCAGATTTTAACGTGGATAATCCAGGACTCCGTCCCTGGTGTACTGATAGGGAAAATTCTCAGGCGGATGAACACCTGATTAGTATACGCCTGAGCACAAGCGAACAACAACTTTTCAAGGGAGATAGCAATGACAGAGAAGGTAGATAATATGCTCAGTCCATATCGTGTCCTTGATTTGACCGATGAAAAAGGAGCTTTCTGCGGTAAGTTAATGGGTGATATGGGCGCTGATGTTATCAAAATTGAGAGACCGGGCGGTGATTCTTCTCGGAATATCGGCCCCTATTATCATGACGAGGTCGATCCGCAGAAAAGCCTTTACTGGTTTACATTAAATACCAGCAAGAGGGGGATAACCCTTGATATTGAAAAGCCGCAAGGATTGGAAATTTTCAAAAAGCTGGTTAAAACGGCTGATTTCGTCATTGAATCGTTCCCCCCGGGTTATATGGACAAGCTGGGGGTGGGATACCCGGATTTGGAAAAACTCAACCCGGGAATAATCATGGTTTCCATTACCCCCTTTGGCCAAACAGGTCCTTTTAAGGATTTCAAGGGCCCGGATTTAGTAATGTGGGCCCTGGGGGCAGGTCCTTTTATGCGGTCGTTTGACAGCCCCGATCGCCCTCCCTTCCGGATAAGCCACCATCCCCAGACATACTTTCATGCCGGGACAGAGGCTGTGGTGGGAGCGCTGGTAGCTCTTTACCACCGTGGGAACAGCGGTGAGGGCCAGCATGTGGATGTTTCAATCCAGGAATGCGTGAACTGGCATCCTACCGGCGACTGGGATCTGAATAGAAGGGTTCCGAAACGCGGCCAATCTCTTATCCCTGTTCGCGTAATGCATATCTGGCCCTGCAAAGACGGTTATGTCATGTGGCGATACACCGGCGGCCCGATGGCCAAACGCCACAGCGTCCCGCTGGTCAAATGGATGGCTGATGAAGGCATGGCTGATGATTGGCTTAAAAATTTCGATTGGGAAAATTTCACTCACTATAACACAACGCAAGAGATCATAGACCGTATGGAAGAACAAACTATTGCTTTTTTCAAGACGCATACCAAGGCGGAATTGATGGAAGGGGCTATTAAGTATCGCATCATGCTGTACCCGATAAGTACTGTCGCAGACCTGCTGGAAAGCCCCCAGCTTGCCTCCAGGGGGTTCTGGCAGGAACTGGAGCACCCGGAACTGGGGAACACTATTAAATACCCGGGCAAGTGGGCCAATAACTCGGAGACACCGCCGCTAATATCCCGCCGTGCGCCGCTCATCGGCGAGCACAACCAGGAGATATACGAAAACGAGTTGGGCCTCTCTGGTGAAACGCTTCAAAAAATGAAACAAGACGGGATTATTTAACACCCCCTGGACAAAAGTTAGGAGGTAAGAGGATGGGAAAGTTACCGCTTGAGGGAATAAAGGTCGCAGATTTTACCTGGGTCTGGACCGGTCCGACCACAACAAAGATGCTGGCCGATTTCGGCGCTACCGTTGTTAAAATAGAAAGTAATAAGCGATGGGATGTCTGGCGTATTCAACCCCCTTTCAAAGATGATGTTCCGGGACCTGATCGCGGCGCAATTTTCAATTCGATTAATACAGGAAAATACAGCATTACCATTGACCTAACCAAACCTAAAGGCAAAGAACTGGCCAAAAAACTCGTGGCCTGGGCGGATATTGTGACAGACAATTATGCCGGGGGAGCCATGGAAAGGATGGGTTTGGGCTACGAAGTACTCAAAGAAATCAACCCTCAAATAATCATGATGAGTTCAGCTTTGATGGGCCAGACAGGTCCCTGGCACGACAGCCCGGGCTATGGAGATCAGCTATCAGCCATATCCGGCTTACATGAAATTTCCGGTTGGCCTGACCGGAGACCGGGAGAAATTGGGTTTTATACGGATTTTATCGCGCCCCGCTTTAACGCCCTGACAATTCTCGCCGCTCTGGATTATCGCAGACGGACTGGAAAAGGGCAATACCTGGACATTGCACAGCATCAGGCCGGCGTACACTATATAGCTCCCCTTCTTCTTGACTATGTAGTAAATAAGCGAATCGCCACCAGGCAGGGGAACCGTGACCCGTATGCGGCGCCGCATGGAAACTATCGCTGTCAGGGAGATGACAGGTGGTGCGCCATAGCTGTCTTCACGGAGGAGGAGTGGCAGAGTTTCTGCCATGTCATCGGCGACCCGGAGTGGACAAAGGACCCCAAGTTCGCCACATTGGAAAAAAGAAAAGAAAACGAAGATGAACTCGACAGGCTGGTGGAAGAATGGACCGTTAACCAGGTAGATGAAGAAGTAATGATGAAACTGCAGAAGGCTGGAGTGCCTGCCGGCAGAATAGGAACTGTCGAGGATCAGATGGAAAACGATCCTCAGTTGAAATACCGCAATTTTTACCAGGAACGCGAGCATCCGGAGGTAGGAAAATACAGGCCGCCGAGACAGCCTTGCGTATTGTCGAAAACACCCTGTGAAATACGAAGGGCTCCTTTACTTGGAGAACATAATGAGTTTGTTCTCAAAAATCTTCTCGGGTTGCCTGACGAAGAAATTGAAGAATTAATCATTGAAGAAGTTGTTTGATCATAAATCAAGACCTCTTAAGAACGAGTAATTTTGTTGAAATCGCGCCAAGGCTTTTTGAAACCTGTTTGGCACAACCATAGGAGAGGGAAATTATGCTGAAGACGAGATTAACAGAGCTACTGGGTATTGAGTATCCGATTCAGTGCGGGACCATGCAGGGGATAACCCGGGCTGAATTTGTTTCGGCGGTGGCCAACGCCGGGGGTTTTTGCTGCATACCCGCGGCGACCTTTCCGACCAGGGAGGAATTACTGGACGAAATCAAGAAAACCCGCGACCTGACGGACAAACCTTTTGGAGTCAATGTTTCCCTGTTTCCATCCCTGATGCCCAGACCGCCGGAGGAACTCATTGGCACTGTAATCGATTCCGGTGTGAAGATCATAGAGACGGCGGGGCGCAACCCTGAGCCTCACCGGGAGCAGATTGTCGAAGGCGGCCTGATCCATATCCACAAATGCGCTCGGGTGCGGGACGCGATAAAGGTTGATCGTATGGGTGTGGACGCGGTGTCCATTGTGGGTACGGAGTGCGGGGGGCATCCCAGCATGGAAGGAGTGACTTCCCTTGTCTTGATCCCCCAGGCCGTGGACGGGACCGAAAAGCCTCTCATAGCCGGCGGCGGGTTCTGCGACGGGCGCTCGCTCACCCCCTCCGCGGCGAAGGTCCTCGACAAGAAGT
>CAZVRN010000231.1:0-5660 GCA_964629485.1 uncultured Thermodesulfobacteriota bacterium
GGCTATCTCAATTACCTAACCTTCATGTTACCCATGTTTGAGATTACGACATTTTTGTACGTGTATCGGATGAAGCGATTTAATATGGAAAGAGAGTGTTCATCAACTCCGGAGGCGATAGCAAGGTTTTTAAGGCGAAGGCACCTATGCGGAAAGGGTAGGATTTGAGGCGGGTCCGCTGTCAACCTGACATTGGCACAACTCAAAGAAGATGGGTTTTCCGGTTGTTTGTCTTGAGTCCTCTCAGGTCAAGGTGGCCTTGACCCGTAAGTTGGCGGTAGTCATGTATCGTGTCCGGGTGGATGAAACCTCTTTTAAATGACTGAACCAAAGGAAGCATGGATTTGAGATAAGGCCTTGACCGGGCCTTGCCGGAACGAAACATTGACCCCCTCGTTGCAGCAGAGGCCTCGATATTTTCTGCGCTTACGAATTCGCTTTTTTAAAACGGCTTCGCGCGCTGTGAGCCAATGAGCAGAGAACCGGCACAACTATCAAAGTCAGTAAAGTAGCCAAAGTCAACCCGAAGATCACGGCTATAGCCATATGTTTCCACATCTGCGAAGATTCGCCGCCAATTTCAAAAACAAATTTGCGGAAGTTGAAACTTATACCCGTAGCCATGGGAACAAGCCCTAAGATGGTGGTAATAGCAGTTAACATCACCGGTCTGAAACGAACCAGTCCTGCCTTTTCCAGGGCCTGCCTTGAAGACAAACCTCTGGCCATCAACTGGTTGTAATAATCAATCAACACAATGGCGTTGTTAACCACAACTCCGGCTAGGCTGATAATTCCGATGCCGGTCATAATGATCATAAAAGGCAGGCGGCAAACAACAAGGCCCAGAAAAACACCGATGAGCGAAAGGAGGACAGATGTCAGTATAATGAGAGGTGTGACAACAGAGTTAAATTGAGTGACCAGGATAATAAAAATAATAAACAGGACGGCAACAAAGGCTTTACTTAAAAACGAGGTGGCTTTTTTCTGCTCCTGCTGTTCTCCGGTGAAAGTGTATGTATACCCCGGCGGAAACTTGAAATTATGCAGACGCTGCTTGATTTCTTTAACGCATTCGCTTCCTGAACGGCCGGAAGTTTGCCCGGAAACGGTGACTACTCTTTTTTGATTGAGGCGGGTGATGGTGCCATAGCCGCTGGCCAAAGAAACACTGGCTACACTGGTCAATGGAACAGGCTCCCCGCGGGGGCCTGAGATGGTAATGCGTTTGATACTCTCTATGGATTGCCTGTCCCGCTCGGGTAAACGAGCTATAATAGGATACTCATCTTTTCCTGACCTGTAGTTGCCTACTTTGACCCCGTTAATAGCCGCCTTAACGGTATAAGCGATTGTAAAAGTATCCAAACCCAGTAAAGCGGCCTTCTCTTTGTCCACCTTTACCCTGATCTCGGGCTTGCCCGCTATGAAGTCATCCTTCAAATCAACGAGACCGGGAACGTCTTGTATAAATTTTCGAACGCGAGCCGCCAGGTCTCCCAGGACATCGATATCCGGACCCGAGATTTCCAAATTGACGGGAGCGCCGGTCGGCGGGCTATGCTGTTCGGCTTCAACCTGAACTTCGGCTCCTTTTATCTTTGCCAGTACTTTCTGGCGGAGTTCGTTAATAATCCCGGTAGTGGACCGTGATCGTTCCTGAAAATCCTTGAAATCCAGAACAACACGGCTGATATTCGTCCCCGACCCACCCCAGGAAAAAGGATTTCCGCCAACCATTCCTATATTGGAAATAATATATTTGGCATCCTTGTATTTAGAGGCAATTTTCTCTACCTGAGCGACTAGTTTATCCGAAGCGTCAAGGTTGGTCCCGGGCGGGGCTTTCAGGTATACATCCGCGCGTTGAGGTTCTATCTCTGGGAAAAAAGCGACACCTTTTCCAAATAAAGCAAAGCTCGTCACGGAACTTATAAAAAATACTACAGAAATGAGAACAATGATTAAGCGGTGATTTAAAGCAAACTTGAGCATTCGAAGGTAAATCCGCTTGATCAACGGCAGTTTTTCAGTCTTGTTTTGAGCCTCCTTTTTAATTTTGACTTTTTGGTAACGAGCCGAAAGAACAGGGCTGATAACCAACGCAACAAACAAGGAAGAACCTAGGGCCATGATCAAAGTAAGGGGGATGAATTTCATGAACTCCCCCATGATCCCGTGCCAAAAGAGCAGGGGGAAGAAAGCCCCCAGCGTGGTCAACGTTGACGTAATAACCGGCCAGGCAACTTGTTCAACCCCAATTGAGGCTGCTTCGCGCCGGGAACTTCCTTTCTGCATGTGGCGATAAATGTTTTCCACAATGACGATGCCATTATCCACCAACATGCCCAAAGCGAGTATCAGGGCAAACAGTACAACCATGTTGAGTGTTATATTAAAACCGAATAAAAGGGCAAAGCTCAGCAGTAGCGAATAAGGAATGGCCAATGCGACGATAATGGCTGACCGACCGCCGATAAAAGCAAAGATAACCAGCAAAATCAAAACCAAACCGGAAAAAATATTGTTTTCCAGGTCCGAGATCATAAGGCGAATTTCATCGGCCATGTCTGAAGTTAAGTCAATTTTCAGGGCAGGTGGAAGCGTCGGACGGGCCTTTTCCACTATTTTTCGGATTTCATTGCTGATTTCGATAATATTCTCGCCGGAGCGTTTCTGTATGGCCAGTGTAACGCTTTTTTGACCGTTGATTCGCGCCCTTGTCTGCGGGTCCGCGTAGCTGTCCTTAACAGTGGCCACGTCACGAAGATAGACAGGTTTCCCGTTGCGGACAAAGGCAATAAGAGAAAATATTTCGGATGGATCTTTGAAATCATCAGGAGTTCGAATAGTATATTTATATGAACCAATATCCATGCTTCCAGCGGGCATATTGACATTGCCTCTTTTTACCGCTGCGATAAGACTGGAAAACGGAATATTGTAAGCCGCGACTCGGTCTAAATCGAACTCAACATGAATCTCGCGGTCCAATCCACCACTCAACCTGACGTTCAGAACCCCCGGGACAGCTTCGAATTGATCCTTCAGATCATCGGCAATCGTCTTCAAATGGCGCAAGGAAAAAGGGCCGGACAAAACGACCCTCATGATTGGAAAATCTGAAAAATTAACTTCAACGATTTGCGGTTTAACAGTTAAATCGGCAGGCAGATCAGGCGTGGCCTGGTCCACCTTGTCTTTGACTTTCTGAAGCACATCCTCAATATTCTCTTCCGGATAAAATTCCACGGCAACCGTTGACATGCCGTCAGCCGAAGTGGACCGTATTTCCTTTACCCCGTTGATGCCCTTGAGTTTCCTTTCAATGGGCATGGTGATAAGCGTTTCTATATCGGCCGGCGCCACACCCTCATATACGGTATTAATGAAAATGTATGGAATATTGATATCTGGGAAGGATTCGCGAGGCAGGGTAACATAGCAGTAAATTCCCGCGATAACGATCAAAAAGAGGAGGAGGAGAACAGTGGACTGTCGTTTTAGAGCGATTTTATCAATGATCATTGAACCTGAACCCTCATGCCCTCTTCAAGTCCCTGATGCCCGCTGACAATAAGGTAATCGCCTACATGCAGTCCCTTGGTTATCTGAACCCGATCTCTTTCAATGACTCCGAGAGAGACTGTTCTCATCCGGGCTACTCCGTTTTCTTCAACAAAAATAAAATATTCCCCGTTTTTATTGAGCAAAGCGGAGAGAGGGACAACCAAAGCATCAGGAACTTGACGCCGCACCAATACCACTCGCGCCAGCATCCCCGCCCGAATATCTCGTTTAAGGTTCTCTATGGCCACCGTCACTCTAAATGTTCGGGTAGCGGGATCGGCTTTATAGGCCACAAAACTGACAATTCCCTCTATAATTCGATTTTTAAAGGCATCCACTCTGATAATGGCCTTTTGACCGGTCTTGATATACCGTACATCCATCTCAGGTATATTTACTTCGACTTTCAAACGATTAATATTGACCAAGTCTAGTATTGGAGTGCCAGGGCCGACAAACTCACCGGCGTCCACGTAAAGTTTATTTACCTGTCCCGTGATGGGAGCGCGAACAAAGCCTTCATCATATTGGACCTGTAACTGGCGTAAAGTGCCAAGAGCCAGGGTTCGCTCAGTTGAAGCTTTATCCAGGCTTTCCTGAGTGACGATATTTTGCTTATGGAGCCGTTTTAGCCTCCGGTAAACTTTATCAGCCAGTTTAAAAGCCGCTTCTGCCCGTTTTAAAGAAACCTTTAAAACTGAAACATTAATCTTGGCTACAAGATCACCTTTTTTCACTATCTGACCTTCTTTCGGACCGATCCACTCCACTTTACCGCCCATACTGGCGCTGACGCGCACATCCTGCCAAGCCTTTATTTCACCGGGCAAAATTATAACGTCTCGAATAGGAGTCGGCTCGATAACAGCAATTGAAACCTTGGCCGCCCTGGAGACAGCCTTCTGGATCGAAACTTTCCCTTCCGGCCCGGTTTGGTTTTGAGCGCTGCCTTCTCCTGACCCACAGCCGGCCATGGACAAAATAACCAAGCAGACGGTTAAAAAAACAGAAAATATAAAAGAAAAATGTTTCATGTTTCAGTTTCTTCTCTTTGTAAGCAACTAAGTGCTAATTGTACTGTTTGCAGGGGAACCTTATTACTCATTGACTTCATGAAAGATGCGTCTCTGTGGGCAGGCAAACCGAGTAAACTTAAGAATAATAACGCCACTGCGTCAGGATCATGCTCTGCCACTTCTCCCCTGGCCAGCCCTTCCTTATAAATATTTTTTATGCTTTCAATGATTCTTAAAGGAAAATCTTCTAAGCCCAGCTCAGGTATCCCTTGAGACTGGTCAAGAATCACTCTATGAAACAGCATGGAAATGTTGGGAAGCTCAGCCATAACCTGGCTTAGTCTCTGGTACAGTTCGATTAAGCGTTCCACGCAGTTGCCGGATCGGTGACATATTTCGGATAAAATTTCTTCATATTTCTCTGAAGTCAATTTTATTATGGCATTGAATATACCTTTTTTGTTCTTAAAGTAGTAATACAAGACCGGCTTGGTTACGCCTGCTTCGGCTACAATTTCTCTAATCGAAGTTGCGGCATATCCCTTTTTAGCAAAAAGTTCAGTCGCGGCCTTGAGAAGTCGCTGTTTAGATTCTTGCTCAACCGTTATTTTGGTAGTTCCCGGTTTCATTGCCTGACCTCTTTTCAGGGCCGATAATTTAGGGAATTGTTTTAACATACTCTTTAAAGATCGTCAATAAAAGAATTACCTACCGGTAGGTAAAATAATAATTAATCATATAACTGCTTAATTTTGTATCGAATTTTCAAAAAATATATTGAACTCAACCCTAACCCCATAAAAAATCTGGTTTGTGCTGGCAGGTGAAATGCCTGGTTTGTGTTATCGCTTCCTCTGCTAATTACAGCGCCCAGATTATGTATCAGCCACAGATTTTTAGAAAAACATTGTAACTCTTCTTAATCTTTGCTATTAGAGCAGGTATTTCTATAAAAAAAGCATTACAAGTGTGGAGTGGTTTCTCTATCTCTCTATTTCGCTTCTTTTTGAAGGGTAGTATGCCCCCGATGGTGCCAAACGAAGCAAGGCTGAATAATCGTATTTCATTTCT
>CAZVRN010000232.1:0-5579 GCA_964629485.1 uncultured Thermodesulfobacteriota bacterium
ATGAATGCCACCGGTTTCAAGGAGAATTCGCTTAAGGGCCACTCTTGCGGCCAGCCATTCTCTTTTTCTGGTCACGGAAGACAGCTTTGCGTATTCCCGCTGCTCATCCCCGGTCAGGTAGCCCTCGCACAGCCCCTCGCAATCCAGCCGGCAAAGGCCCAGCGCCGCCTCTGCTTGAGGGCTATCGAGGTAAATCGGCTGGTTCATGAAAAACATTTTACCCATCCCCTTGAGCAGCTTCAGGCCCGCGGTTCTATGAAACCGTGCCCGAGCATGTCTGGACCTTCAGCAGGCTTCCAGGATAAAACCCGCATGCATCCACTTGCTCGACTCGGTCACAAAACTGAAAATACGGTCTCCCGGTTCTAGTTGATTCTCCCGGGTGTATTCGTCCAGGGCGATAATCGCGGCCGGGACCCCCTGGTATCCCCTGGAGGCCAGTTTTGTGTAGATGGTAAGCTCGGGGTTTTGCAGATTCCGCCTTACGATCTTTTCGCTCAGGTCCATGATATGCTTCGTGGGCACGTTTAGGAGGAAGCATTTCACTGTTGAGACATCGAGGTTTGTTTTTTCGATCATCCTGAGAATGCCTTCCCCGCCTATTTTAGGGGCGATTGCCGCCACGGTTTTAAGGTCCTGAGTCAAATGGTGCCATCCCTTTTCATAGACTTCAGGGACATTCCAATAGGACGCGCCGGCGAGCATCTCCATAGATGGCTTCATGCCCGCACCCACAGATTCGAGGTAAGTATCCACGACCTTGAATTGAGCTTTTCCCCCGTTATTGGAAGAAGAAAAAACCAGGGCCCCGGCCCCGTCACTCAAAAACCAGCGCAAAATCGCCTGTTCCTCTGTAAGCACCTTCTGATTGAAATATTCGGCCCGCAGGATGGAGGAAGAGAGCTGTGAACTAATGACGAGGGCGTTATCGTACCGGCCGTTGGCAATCATATCTGTGGCCGCCTGAATGGCCTTGTAAATCGCCGTGCAGTTCGAATGAATGCTCATTTCGGCGCAGTACGGGATATTGAGCGCGTCCTGGACAAGCACGCTTGAAGGAGGGCACCAGACATCAAACACTATCCCGGCATAGATGAGCAAATCTATGTTCGCGGCCTCCATTCCCGCCATATCCAAGGCCTTCCCGGCCGATTTGACTGACATGGTGATATTGGTTTCCGTCTGTTTTCTGGTCTTTGGATCCAGGGCGTAATAGGAATACTCTATCCCCAGCAGCTCCTTCATAATGGGGCGCAAGCGATTGATACGCTTAAGCAGGTTTTTCGGCGCGCCATCAATTTTTCCCAAAACGTCATCAATTTTGTCAAAGGGAATCGGTTCACCGGGTGAGTAGGAACCTATTCCCGTTACATAGACCTCTCGTTCTTGCATATATAATCACTCCTGGTGGATTACCCGCTCTCTGGTCAAAGAAGATTTATTAAGGTTACGGAATTGGAGGCAGATCGCTTTATTGCAATAATGTGTCGTACCTTTCCAGCACAATCGTGGAATTATGTCCCCCAAAACCAAACGAGTTGGTGATGGCAGCCTCAAAAGAATAATTTCTCCTGGCCGTGTTCGGCACGTAATCCAGGTCACACACCGGGTCAGGTTCTTCGTAATTAATGGTGGGGGTTAATGCCTGATGATATAAACTCAGAGCTGTCACACCAAACTCAATCGCTCCTGCGGCGCCAATGGTATGACCGATCATAGATTTCTGCGAGCTTACCGGAATCTTGTACGCGTCACGGCCGAAAACGCTTTTAATCGCTTTCGTTTCCGCCGGATCATTATGGGGGGTCGATGTTCCATGGGCATTGACGTAGCCAATTTTTTCTTTTTGTATTCCTGCGTTTTCTATGGCAAGCTCCATCCCCCGGGCCATTCCCTTCCCATCCGGTTCAGGGGCGACAATATTGAATCCTTCCGAGATTACCCCGTGTCCGGACATGACAGCGTAAATTCTTGCGCCCCTGCGTACTGCAGATTCAAAGGATTCCAGAAAAACCGCGCATGCCCCCTCGGAAAGGACAAAGCCGCTTCGTCTTTTATCAAAGGGGCGGCTCGCTTTTTCAGGCCTGTCATTTTCTTCCGAAAGGGCCATGAGCTGGTTAAACCCGTCAATGGTCTCTTTGACCAAAACGGTTTCTATGCCCATAACGACGCTCGTGCCCCCCTGCCGCCTCACGTAATCATATCCCAAACCAACGGCCACGGCCCCCGCCGAACATGCCGTGGCCACGTTATAGGCCGGTCCCTTGAAGCCGAATTCCAGGCTCACGGTGACGGAGAGAGCATTCAGCATTTCACGCGTGAAAACAACTCGCTTCCCGTTTTGAGAAGAAAGCAAGACCTGATCGCCAAAGGTGGAGCCTCCGCATCCGGTTATAACGGCGGTCTTAAGGGGGTCAATGTTTTCTTTCAATATATTGGCGTCTTCGATGGCTTGTTTGGCCGTCAAAAGGGCAAGCCGAGCTGGCAAAAGATTCTGCTCGAAGAAACTCGGTGAGAGGGCTGGTTTCTCCCACTCATAGTATTTATCAGGGAGTTGTCCTCCGATTTTAGTCAAGCAGTCACTTGCATCGAATTGTGTAATCCTTCGGATGCCAGATTTGCCCTGGAACATGTTTTCCCAGCATTCATTCGCTGATATCCCCAGGGGACAAACAAGCCCGATGCCTGTTACAGCCACAAATTGTTCTTTTTTTCTTTTTGCGGTCATCTCAAATGCTTCCTGTCTTCGTAAAAAGCTGCCTTAAAAATTTTTTCATTACTTACGGAGCGTTAGAAGCATCAAAGACACAAGGCTTCCCCCGAAACCCTGGTCGGGAGTTTACGAGTAATCCACCCCCTTCGGGTCCCCGTACGTTGATGCCCCGCCAATTCTAAACCAAAATTTGTTTATTCCAAGTCTCTGAAGATATACAAACCAAGGTTTGTTTATACATTATTTATGTCAAAGTATTTTTAAAAGGTCAATAGGAAGAAAGTATGAGTTTACATATTTTTTATAAGGAAAATGCGTATTTTTCGCAGGCTGAATTATCGGCCTTTCGCCCTCTCTGGAAAATCTTCCTGGATATATCAAGGGCGGGCGATGTCGGGCCCTAGTTGAAAAATTATTATATCATATTGAAAATACGAACAAATAATTGATAAAATTTATTTTTATAAGGTGAAACTTGCCTTTTGATTTTGAAAAAGCCATAATGATTCCGCCATACCAGCGCAGAGCACGGCTTGTAACCAGAAAAAAACCATCTGTCTTAAGCATGAAAAGACTGAAGCGCAAAATTTATCGGCCTTTTCCCATTGCATTGAATTCCGGGCAAATGGAAGCCGCTAAAAGAAACGCGTCAGCGCGTCTGCAGATTAGTTTGCCCGACATCCGCATCAAGCCGGAGAGAATAAGACGCCAATATCGTCGAAACCCCGCGGCCCTGCCGGGCATGGACTTCAGGCTGCAACTCACCAGGTCATCCGAATGCAGACGAGACGGGCTAAATAGGGCTGGCCATGCAAACCCGAGTCTAAAATGACTTCTGTGCGGACCTCGACCGCGTCAAACAAACCCGGCCTCAAAGCCGCCTTGGTCGGTTTGCTTCCGGTCATAATCATCGTGCTTGGTTTAGCCACCCATGTCCAGACTCTCAGGTGGGGGTTCCTCTACGACGACTTTATTCATCAGAGCATGTTCCGCTACTGGCGTACTATCCCGGGAGTACAGCCCTGGGACCTTTACGACTTCGGCTTCCGGCCGGAGCCCGGGGAGCCGATGTACCAGTCCGGCCTGTTTCCTTGGTGGACCGCCCAAAATTTTAAGGTCCGTTATTTTCGACCTGTGACAAGTCTGAGCATCTACCTTGATTTCCTGCTCTACCACGATTGGGCCCCCGGTTATCACCTGACCAATCTGCTTTTATATGCCGCTATTTTGGGATTTGCATACAAATTATATCTGGCCCTGGGAATTTCAAGGCGAGCTGCGCTGTGGGCGCTTGCATTTCTGGCTTTTGAAGGCACTCACGTCGTGCCAGTGGGTTGGATTGCCAACCGCAACACCCTTATCGCCGTACTTTTCACCCTCCTCACGATGCTTGCCTTTCACCGCTACCACCTCACCAGGCGCCGCCGTTTTTTCCTGCTCAGCATATTATTCTTTTTACTGGCCCTGGGCGGCAAAGAGCTAGGGGTCATCTGCTTGCCCCTTATCGGTCTTTACCTTCTCTTTATCGGAAGACCGGAAGAACCCCGGTCTTTCGTTCGGGCCGGTCTTAAAGTTTTAGAGAGGCCGGCACTCTGGGTCTTTGCGCTTATTGCCCTTGGATATTTCACCGGGTACGCCCTTGCCGGACGAGGCGAAAATTCCGCCCTGTATGCTGTTCCCTGGCATGATCCGCTGGTCTATGCCCGCCGGCTCGTCATGCTTATTCCCCTGGCCTTTTCCAGCCTTTTCTTCGGCCTTTCGACCGATCTTGTATTCACCCATTCCGGCTGGGCTCTGCCCATGATCTTATTCAGCCTTCCGCTTCTTTTGTTCACGGGAATTATATTCTGGCGGCGCCTGCGGTCCTGCCCCCCGGCGGGTTTTGCCTTGGGATGGGCCGTCTTTGCCTTGATACCCGGGGCGGGAGTGTTTCTTTCCGATCGCCTGCTGGTGGGCGCGTCCCCGGGAACAGCGCTCCTTTTGGGCCTGTTTATGGACCGCCTTGGATCATTAAACGGTCTCTGGACACGAAGGCAGTTCGCTTCGATGTTTCTCTTCTGCCTCATTTTTTTGCACCTGGCGGTCTCCATTCCAATGAACTACTTTCGGGGCCATATTTTCTACAAGATAGCCGCTACGGACCGAGCAAACATCATGAACGCGGAAATCCCCCTGAAAAGCGCTAAGCCGCGTTACGTCTTTCTCCTCAATACGCCAAGTGCGGTTCTGGCTATGACCATCATGCCTACCTGGGTCGTTACACATGATGATCCGGGAATCTATATCACTTACCTGCAGATGGCCCGCCGGGAGCTCGAATGGCGAAGGACAAGCGAAACATCCGCGGTCCTTACATTCGGTGACCCCCCTTTCTTAGACCACCAGTACGAGCTGCTGTTTCAAACAAAAAAGCATCCGCCTCCCCCGGGTACGCGATACAAAACCGCCCATTTTTCGGCGACCCTGCTTGAAACCGAAAGTCGAGGCATTCGATCGGTTCGCTTTGATTTTCTCCGCAGCCTGGATGATCCTTCCTATTTTTTCCTTGCCTGGGAAAACGGGCGTCTGTTAAGGATTAAGCCCCCCAGGATCGGCCAAACCCTCAAACTAACCGCGGCTCTGCCCGCCGTGCCTTTTACGCCCTGACCTCCCGACTCGTATTCAGTCGAAGACCTCTTAAGAACTTTGTCCTTTGACCGAACTCATTGTCCACTTCCGCGATCTCAATAAAATTACTCGTTCTTAAGAGGTCTTAGCTTTGAAGTTGAATTTTAAGAAGTCTCATCTTGTATTTTGAAGTTGACTCATATAAGATTATGCGAATTCGCGGGATTAACAGTCAAACTAGTGCCTCTTTTTTTGAATA
>CAZVRN010000233.1:0-5566 GCA_964629485.1 uncultured Thermodesulfobacteriota bacterium
GAGAAGAAAATGGACAAAAAGCGTGTTGTTGTCATAGAGGGCGAGGATGCCTCCCCGGAGGCTGTCCGGCCGACGGTGGAGTTAGTTGACAAGCTGGGACTGGATATCGAATGGATTTACCCTCCGGTGGGTGAGTCGGCTCGGAAATCCCACGGCTCGATCTTTCCGGATGAAGCCCGCCAGGCCATAGATGATTCCGATGCAACCTTTTTCGGGGCCACTAGCGGCCCCAGCGGGCGGGCTCTGTTTTATCTGCGGTGGGGAAAGGCCACCTACGCCAATGTTCGGCCTACGCGCTGGATACCGGGATATAAGAGCCCGTTTGCCGATCCTCGGGGTATTGATTTTATCATCTTGAGGGAGAACCTTGAAGATTTATACATGATGATCGAAGGCGACCTGGAAAACCTTGCCCCGATTAATCCGATGAGCCTTACCGCGCGCCGCCCGGTAGTTGAGATGTCGCCGGGGAAGTACGCCATTAAAGTTATTACCGAAGAGGGATCAAGACGGATTATTCGATATGCCTTTGAGCTGGCAAAAAAGAGAAGAGCATCCGGAAGGCCGGGCAAAGTCACAGCCACGTCCAAATATAATATGCTCCCCCAGACCGACGGCCTGTTTAAGAAAATCGCGGAGGAGATAGCCGAATCTTATCCGGATATCGAATTTGAGACTTTTATTGTGGACGATTTCGCGAATCGTATGGTTGTTGCCCCGCAGAAGCTGGATGTAGTGGTCATGCCCAATCTGTACGGCGACATCTTGTCCGATGCCGCGGCCGGGCTGGCGGGAGGACTGGGGCTGGCTGCCAGTGGGTGTTACGGTGATGACTATGCTTATTTCGAATCCGCCCACGGCACGGCCCCGGATATCGCCGGCCTGAATATTATCAATCCCACAGCGACCATTATCTCGGCCGTTATGATGCTTGAATATCTAGGTTTCAAGGAGGAAGCCGGAGGGCTTAGGAGCGCCATTGAAAGAGTGTATGCCCAAGGTAAAACATTGACCCCGGACCAGGGCGGCAGCGCAACCACAACTGATTTTTGTGAAGCTGTTGCCGCAAATCTCTGATTTTTTTAGCTCCAGCGGCACCCGTCAACCACCTGAGCCGGGAAAATCACGCTTGGTTCAGCCTAAAACAAAAACTCAATAACGCGTTCTTTTAGTTCCGCTTCTAAAGACATGCCATTATCCTTCTTTGAAAAATTACTTTAGGTTTTGAACGGATCAACCTTCGCTGATCTGGGGCACCGCGTGCTATTATTTATGATTTTCAAAGTGCCTGATTCATCAATGCATAATAACGGAAACCGATCAGATCATATCCAGATTTCAGGCCGCTTCCTGTGACATATTCAGCAAGGTTACTGCTCTTTTTCGTCTCTGGCAAGGTATTCACTGTACTCCACCAATTTGGCCAGGACTTTTGAGGCGCGTTCGGCGTTGGAATACGGGAAATGTCCGCCCTCGCCGATACGGGAGGTTCCTTCGCTGAAAGTTGTAGTTATCACGGGTTTCTTATATTTTTGGATCCAGTGATGGATGACAGCATCGAGCATCGGGGTCATTAATTCCATGATGTCGGCCATCTTGGTCCCGTTTAGATCGCCTTCTGCTACAGATATAAACAGCCTTTTCATGCCTTCAAAGAAGGAGCTTTGCCTCATCTGCTTCGTGATCAAGGCATCGGAAACCATGTCCAGAAACTCTTCAACCTCCGAAACTTTGGTCGTCATGACCGAACCGAAAATCAGCCCCAGTCCTATCTTAATGATCTCCTTGATTTGAGAGGCGTCGCCTGAATTGAGCGTTTCAATATATACGCGGGCTGTTTCAGAAAAATTTTTTAAATCGGCTTTCATATTTTTCAGACGTTCATTAATCAGGCCGCCGGCGGAAGTGAGCATGGCTGAGATGCCGGAAAATGAACCGAATCCCATGAAAATAAGAGCATCAACTTCAGGATACCGCAACAGGATATCAGGCGCCTTCAGATATTGAATCAGGTTGCGGTCGCCGGCTGGATCGACCGGGTTACCGTGACTCCACCGGGAAGGAAACATGGCATTGAATGTCTCCATAGCATCAGGCGGGAGATCTATGACCTTCAGCCCCAGGGAGGCGCATGCGTCCGCGCACATCACCCCATAGCTGCCTCCGGGTGTGGTTATGACCACGTTGCGGCCGCGGGGAAGAGGCTGGGTCAGTAATCCAATAGCCACGTCTAACAATTCCATGGTGGTATTGACGCGTATGACACCAGCCTTTTTGAACGCGGCGTCATAAATGAAGTCAGACCCGGACAGGGCCCCTGAATGCGATATGATGGCGCGCGCTGCAGCATCGGTTTTACCGGGTTTAAGAGCTATGACCGGCTTCTTTAAAGTCACGGGTCTGACCTTCTTGATAAACCGTTCGCCGTCGGACAGCCCCTCAATGTATACCATGATGACTTTGACTGCATCGTCATAACCCATGTATTCGATGTAATCTTCGATCTGAATATCCGCCGTACAGCCGCAACTGACATAGTGCCGAAAGCCGACCCCCCGTGATACGGCATCAGAAACAAGCGCGCCCCCGACATTGCCGCCTTGAGAAACCAGGGACAAGGGACCCTCAATAATTGGCAGCGGAAACATGAAGGCGGTCAGGTTTGCAGTCGCGCTCCACATGCCCATGCAATTCGGGCCAACGACACGAATACCGCCTTGCCGGGCGATTTTCATCACCTCGTCCTGCATGGCCTTGCCCTGAGCACCGACTTCGGCAAAGCCGGCCGTTATAATAATACTCGCTTTTACTTTTTTTTCAGCGCACTCAGCCATCACACCCGCAACCTTTTCCGGCGGAATGACGATAACCGCAAGATCAACCGGCCCGGGGATGTCTGTCACCCTGGCGTAGGCTCTCTGGCCCAGGATTTCAGAACTCCTTATGTTAACAGGGTAAAGATTCCCTCTGTAATGCCTCATCAGACTGTAAAAGGTTGAAAATCCCCATTTTGTCAAATTATTGGTGGCGCCTATTACCGCCACGGACCGGGGGGTGAAAAGCGGTTCAAGTTCAGCAACAATTTTCGGTTGACTCATAGTACCTCCAATTTGCGCATGCGGACTGACCGGATATTATATTAAAGCATACTGCTAAACAGTCCGGTAGTAAAGCCGGAGATATGGAGATATAAGGACAAAAAATAAAAATTTTACCTTGCCCTCTCTGGCAAGATAAACGTGATGTCTCGTCTTGTTCGGCATTTAATATTACTGAATTGAAACTTATAGTCAATAAATTTAAGTAACCTCGACCAGTAGGAAGAAAGTATGAGCGCAAATTTTTTTTTAATACTTTTATCCTAGCCAACCTGCTAAAAAAACAAGAAAAATCATACTATCTTCCTATTGACCTTTTTGATATTTTTGAACAAACTTTAATTGCATACAAATGAAGATAAAGACTGAAAATGGGAAACTTATTAATGCGCAAACAAGAAATTATCAGCATATTGATGTTAAGCCCTTTTTATTCCTCTTTATCCTTCAGTGATAAGCGCTTGATTGTTAAGGCAGTAGAAGATCAGTCCCGAGATCACCGTTCTTTAGATGACGCTCAATTTACCCGGTCTGGGCCCGAAGAATCAGAGCTTAAAGACATATTTCCCCGCCGAAAGAAAAGGAGGGATGATGATATTATCTAAATCACTGGACGGAATTAATGTGCTGGAGAAAAAGTTTGCCGTTTTAGAGGAAAGTATTGAGCGGCTCCTGTTCACTCCTCTTCGGTCTTTGATTACCAAGTCTAAAAATGATCAAGATCCCGTGGAAGAATTTTTTCAGGAAGAAGCTCTTTCAATGACGTTGTCATGGGAGGAAGAGGAATTAACCCCTCGGGACATAGAATATCTGGAGCTGGTTATGAGGGCGGATATTCGGCCGATATAGTCTGTGCGGAATTATGCTTCGGGTGTATGAAGATTTTTAAAAGGATGGTTTTTTAATCTCATGGTTTTTAGTCCTGATAAGGAAAAAAGAACAGCCGAGAGGTTCTTCATGGAACTTCCGGGTCAGGTTTCAATAGTTGCAGATGAAAAGAATACAATTTTTAACCTCTTGACGCGGGATATCTGTTCGGGCGGCGCCTTTTTTTATACCCGCCGCCCCCTGCCTGTGGGGACTCGCGTTAATATTAATTTAATTCTCTCCTTGGAACAGTTGAAAATGATGGCGGAGTTAAAGGCCCTTCTCAGAGTTTCCGGTAAAGTTATCAGACGCGAGAATACAGGCATGGCCGTGAGTTTCGATAAAGACTACCACCTCAGCCCCTTACCACCGGATATTGCCGGCCGGAGCCATTTTAATTTAGGGCGTATGATCTAACCTGAGGTCTTCAATAAATACGGATTACCGGCTCCTGTTGGATGATTATCATCTGATCACCGCGGTTTTTTAAATGTCATGAACACATATTTACACTAATTGTAGGGCGTGTCCATTGAATCGTGAATGTCGGAGTTAAACCTTGATCCGTGATTAACGCCGTTTACTTAATCAAGACCTCTCAAGAACGAGTAATTTTGTTGAAATCGCGGAAGGTGAAAATTTAACCCGCAGGAATATTATTAATATTTCGAGGACTTAATTTTGAGCCTGACAATGAGTTCGGCTAAAGGACGAAGTTTTGCAGAGGTTATCTAATCGTAATTAAAGAGGCTTATCCCAAGTATTCTGGCACAGGCACAGTCTCTTTGGGAATAACCTGACCAGGTGGTTCTACCAATTCGATCCATATGCCCGTTGGATCGGTAATGAATGCCAGTTGTATATTTCCGAATTTCCTGGGGGTTACCCTGAAATCCACCGCAGCATCTCGCAGGCGGGCCGCGGTGCCATCCAAATCGCTTGTGTACCAGCCAATATGGTCTATGTTGCGGGCAGTGCCAGGTTGGTGAGCGCTTGCAGCAACACCACTGTTTTGAAAGTAACCGGCTTCAGCAAAAACGATGGTGATACTGTCATAGGCTATGGATAGGCGGGCATTGTCCCAGGGGCATGCAACGACATCTCCGCCCAGGCAGCGGGCGTACCAATCAGCAAGGTTTCCCGGATCATTGCAGATGATTTGAATGTGATGGAGCCGGTCATCGCCGGATTCAATGAATTCAATCGGTGTTCCCCATGGGTCCTGGGCTAGATAAGTACCAACAGGAGTCCGGGCGACAGGGTGAGTCAAATTTAGCCTGGTCAGCAGGCTTCCCATATCTCTGTTGCTGAAGCCCAGGTGGCTGATCCAGCCTTCAGAAGTACCAGCAACCGCTTCGGTTTGAATCTGCAATAGGTTTTCGGAATACCAGACGTTTTCCGAGCGCGGCGTAGGTTGCCCGACACGGCCGCCCAATCTGCTATACCAGACTGCACCGGCTTTTTTGTCAGGTAGTGTAATATGCGCGTGGTGCCAGGGTAATATCGATAACATGGCTTTAGTCCCCGCGGGTGCGGATTTGGTCTGGCAGCTCCCGTTCTTTATAACTTTGTACCCGTTCTGCATGGAGTCAAATGGTTAT
>CAZVRN010000234.1:0-5555 GCA_964629485.1 uncultured Thermodesulfobacteriota bacterium
CACCTCCCTTCTTTTATTAACTGCATACCACTTCAGCGGTACAGGTTAGATTAACATAGAAAAAAATCGAAAATTCGCTATTTGCATGAATCAGCCTGAAGATACTAAGGCTTTTCTTATTTGAATCATAGACGAAAATTTGGACTTGGACACATCAGGAGTTTTTCTTCATTTCATTATATAACAACGCGCCCTGAAATAAACTTTTTATTTTAACCTCAGCATTACCAAGGCTGTTTAATGAAGGTATTTTAAAACATCTTGGTTGTTTGTGTAATTAATGTAATTAACATTAAAGTATTCAATCCCTCTCTGTCAAGCAGTTTTCACCCCGAAAACCAGTTAATCTATTAGCCCCTCAACGTTTTTTTCAGGGCATTGCTTAAAAAATCATTGTCATTAAAAAAACAAGGATGATATCAGACTTTGACCCTTAACATTATCATATTGCTCATCTGAGACATCTTAAGAAGTTCGTCCGTCAGCCTTCCCCTGATTTTAAAAAACTATTCGTTTTTATGATGTTTTCATATGGATATCTAATCAACACCCAATTCCAGAAGTCGAATCATCTCAGCAAACTTTAAGTTTCACTAATTCTGCTGATTCAGACCAATTAACCTGAAGCAGTTCGTTTATTTCTTGGTGATGTCCGTTCAATGAAGCATCTTCTACCTCAGGCCAGAATTTTTCAGGCAGTATTTTTATAAACTTTTCTAAATCGTCCGGCTTTAAAAGTATGCCCTTTTTAAGAAAGATTACTCCAAGGTCCTTCAAGATCAGATTGAAAAGCCTTATGGAGATGATACCTTTTTGTCGAGCGCCCTGCTTTTTATGCGGAACATAAGTAATTTGGCTTCGAAATGAGATTAAGCCGCTTTCCCGCCGCATAGTTGCCCCGACCAAACCCGGCATAGCGGCCGAAAGAGCCAGGTTGGAACCAGCTTCAAGGAAAGCAGTCTTAATATCATCAACGACCCACCCGTTTAGAAATACAGTTTTAATTCGTTCAGTCATATACACGGAATCAATACCGGGCAATGTCAGAAGAAATTCCTTGATGGAGGCTCCAACCTCGGTTTCGAGCATGAAGCCCTTTCGAATCAGGGGAAAGAAAAAGGGCAGACCTTCTGAGTTAACTGTTAAGAAAAGGTTTAATGCTAAGGGCTTGTTCAATTATTATCCTCCCCATTGAAATAAATGGGAGACCCTGGAGGATCTCCCATGTTGATAATAATCAGGAGTCGTTACGTTTACCAGTTAAACAGCGAATCGAGTTCTTCATTTTTGACTGTGAAGGTGACGTTGTGAGGCGGTAGAGGATCTGTTTTGAAAAAATCGGGCAACCGGTCATGCTGGGCTGTAAAGCCGGCTTTTTTATTAAATTCTCTCTCATTTTTAAGAATTGATTTTCCAAGCTCGACCACATCTGCGTCGGTTAAATTAAGTCCGTAAAAAGCATTAACCATGTCAATCAAGGCCTGGAACGTTTCAGGCTGGTCCAGAGTGGCGAAGGCAATGAAAAGGCACATGCCTACGGAATCAATGACAGCAGTGGCGATTTGAAGATTTCTGGAAAGTTCAATCTGGCCTTCGGGTTTGAGCGGATCAACACTGCCGCCTACCTGAAGGACATTTGCCGTTACAGCATAACCAGCGGTGTGATCGGCGCCCATGGTCGACGTGGCATAGGTTACACCGATGCCCTGTACGGCCCTCGGATCATAGGCGGGCAGAGCCTGTTTTTTGACCACGGGAACCTTTTCCACTCCGTAAACTTGGCCGGTTACTGCTGCGCCGCTGCCCAGAATGCGGCCAAGAGGAGTCCCTTGTCCGACTTCTTTTACCAGATTGATAGCCGCTTCGGCATCGCCAAACTCGGCCAGACCTGCCTCCATGGCTACTCCAATGGTCACACCTAGTTCAATCGTATCCAGCCCGTAATCGTCATCAAGCCGGTCCAGAGTGGCGATGGCGTCTAGGTCGTCTATATTGCAATGAGCGCCGTGAGCCCAGACAGTTTCGTATTCCGGCTGTTTGGTCACGTAATGACCATCCTTATCAACCCAGATGCCGGAGCATTTTATGACACATCCCCGGTGACAGCCGTGTGTGGCTTGCCCCCCACGGGCAGTCTCTGTCTCGGCTTCAGTTTCACCGCTGATCTTGCTGGCGCCGTCGAATCGTCCTGTTCGAAAATTACGGGTCGGAAATGCACCGGCCTCGTTAATCACGTTGGTAAGGATATTGGTTCCGTAAGCGGGAAGGCCCTCTCCAGTGACTGGATGTTTCCTCAGACCTTCGACCCATATTTTATTTGCTTTCTTGAATTTCTCAGGGTCCTTGGGAGAACGCATCTTCATGCCGCTATCGTCGAGGACAATTACCTTCACTCCCTTGCTTCCCATAACCGCTCCAACCCCTCCGCGTCCAGCGTGACGGGTTGGTCTCAGTTCCATGTCAGTACAAGCAATTGAAGCAGCGGACATTTTCATTTCACCAGCAGGGCCGATAGAGATGCAGGCGATTTTTTCACCGTACTCCGCTTTCATTTTTTCAATCAGGTCATAATTACCCAGCATTTTAAGACTGTTGTCCGTTTCTATTTTAACCCCGTCTTTGTTAATAAAGATTTTATAGAGATTGCCATTTTCAGGTTTCCCCTCAAGCACTATGGCCGCATAGCCAAGCCTGGCCAGAACCTGGGCGGCCTGTCCGCCGGCATTTGATTCTTTGATACCACCGGTGAGCGGGCTTTTACAGCCGACCGAAAGACGACCCGAATTGGCGGCAATGGTTCCGCTCAATAAACCAGGAGCGATCACCAGCTTATTTTCCGCTCCAAGCGGGTGACACAAGGGAGGCACCTCCGCGGAAACAAGAGCTGATGTCAATGCTCTTCCGCCCAAACCACCATATTTGCCAAGCGGTGTCTCTTCGGTCGTCGGGTTATCCGTGACCCCCATATCAATCCTTAAAATTTTGTCCATGTCTCTTCCTCCTTTTGTTACAGGGTTGACAATGGAATTAAAAACGATGGCGTTCTCCGGAATATAAAGCCCTTTTTGGTAAACTGAAACGGGCTTGCTTTTGTCTTTTTTTTCAACAAAGCGCACCCACTTGTTTACTCTGACCGATGGAGAATCTCTGGACTAATATCAAAAGCATGCCGGTTAGAGCCGGCGCTGTCAAGACGAAATTAAAAAACATCAAGGCGTTGTGCGGATCATTTCTATTGAATTGATATCATGGATATTATAGTTGGAGCTAAATTCTACCCTCCGGCCACCAGTGGAAAGATTCCTGCCCTGTCGCCATCTTTCAGAACCGTTTTTTCTTTGGCCAGCAGGCCGTTAACAAAAATAATTTTCGGAATTTCGGGCGGAACCATTAATCGGTCCAATATCTTCGCAATAGTTGCTCCTTGCTCCACTTCTATGAAATAGGGATTTTTGCTGTTAGTCTCAGGCAAGTACTTCATTAAAGAAGCAAAAAGATTCACTTCAATTTTCATTTTACTGTCCTAAAGTGATTATGTTAATAATATACCTGTAAATATGAAAAAATACCAGACGCTGGATTATTTCTTAGTCAAGACCTTTTAAAAACGAGTAATTTTGTTGAAAATGCGGAAGGTGAAATTTTAATCAATAGGAATATTTAATATATTCACGCGGGTAAATTTCCCCCCACGATTTAGATCAAAATACTAATCTGGAGATAGCCTCTAAAAATATTTTAACCGCTTAATTTTGAGCCTGGCAATAAGTCTGGTCAGAGGACGGAATTTTTGGATGTCTTTAAAAAAAGAAAGAATTGACAGAAATGGCCCTGTTTTTCTATGTTAAGGTTGGCTTCGGAAATGGTTCTTTCTTTTTGAGTTGTAATCGTTGAGTATGTTCTCAGATCGGACGACGTTAAATGCGTGAATACTCAAAAGCCGATACGGTTGATTCCTTGTCTTTTAAAAAGCCCAAAATTTTCTATGGCTACTGGATAGTGGCTGTTGCATTTTTTTGCGCCTTTATTAACGCCGGTTGTGGTTTTTATGCCTTCAGCTTTTTTGTTAATCCTCTTCAAATGGAGTTTGACTGGGGGCGTGGAGAGATAATGGTCGGACTTTCTATTTTTTTTTTAATCGGAGGAATGTCCGCTCCTGTAGTTGGTCGACTGGTTGATCGTTTTGGGGCAAAAAAAATTATGGCCGGCGGCGCCTTTATCAGCGGTCTTGGTTTTATTGTCTTGGGCCTGACCAAAACAATCTGGTCCTTTTATGCAGGCTATGTTGTTGCAGGTATAGGTATGTCTGGGGCGGGCATGGTCCCAGGAACTGCTTTAGTATCAAACTGGTTTGCTAAATGGAGAGGCACGGCCGTAGGTATTATGTCAGGCGGAATAGGAGCAGGCGGTTTAGTCTTTGCCCCGCTTATCGGTGCTTACCTTATTCCGCATTTTGGCTGGAGAACCACTTATGTAATTTTAACCCTTAGTACGTGGATCATTATTCCTCTTGCCCTCCTGGTGATAAAAACCAGGCCGGAGGAAATGGGCCTTCACCCTGATGGCATTCCGAAAGATGAATCTGCTAATGGTATTAAACCCACAAGCTCAATCTCTCGGGGCCTTACTTTGAAAATGGCCCTGGCAACTTTTAGCTTATGGTGCCTTGCTGTCTCTTTTTTGCTTCACGGTTTCTGTGAAGTAGGCGTTTTGCAGACACAAGTGCCTTATCTTAAGGACATTGGCTTTCCTGTAGCTATGGTGTCAGCGGCTTTTGGTGTTGTTGGACTTTTCAGCCTTTTGGGGAAAATAATCTTTGGCTGGCTTTGTGATCGAATAAAAGTAAAATATGCTTGCGCCATCGGGCTTTGCGTTGAATTGACCGGTCTCTGTATACTTTTAACTGTGAGTCCAGCGTCGCCGGCGGCCATACTCTGGCTTTACGCTGTTATTATGGGTTTGGGTGTGGGGAGCTGGTTGCCGACCATGTCAATGCTTGTGAGCACGAATTTTGGACTAGGCGCTTATGGAGCCATCTATGGTGTAATCAGTCTTAGTATGAGTTTTGGCTCCTCTACCGGTCCTCTTACAGCAGGATACATCTATGATGCGACAGGGAGTTATCATGGAGCCTTTAACCTGTTTTTTATTTTATACATTGTGGCTATAATTACTGTTTTGGCGGTCCGCCGTCCTAAGGTACGTTGAGTTTTTTATTTTTAAGGTAAACTTTAATATGGCGGCTTATCCCGTGTTAGCTGGCAGCTAGCATTATTGCACCCGCCCCGGTTAATTGGCACCAAGGTGATTCTCTGGCAAACGGGTTTAACGGACCGCCTTATTTATACCGTGATGATTATTTGGCCTTTATTTCTTTTCCGATCCCTCCTGAGATTCGGCGGTATTTTTCATGCCCCTGATCTCCTCGATGATTTCGACGCGTGTAAGTATGTCTTTTCGTTCAAGGATGTTAATAATGGCCTCAGTGGTATAAATCAATGTTGTTACAAGATTCCGAATCGTCGGGGTTGATTTATCATGTTCATCCGTACTCA
>CAZVRN010000235.1:0-5542 GCA_964629485.1 uncultured Thermodesulfobacteriota bacterium
CCGCGAGGTCTAATCGTGTCTATCAATACAGCCATGAATATTGCGGCCAAAGCCCTTTCCATCGCCCAATCATCGATGGATGTCACTTCCAATAACATGGCCAACGTGAATACCGAAGGATACTCAAGGCAGGAGCTTGAGCTCACCCCGAGCTTCACATACAACTCTAAATATGGCGAAATGGGCACCGGCGTGACGGCGGAAACAATCAGCCGCGTTTATGACGCCTACCTGGCTAAAGACTTGAACAGACAAACCAGTCTTTTATCCGAGCACAAAATCAATCAGTCAATTATTTGGAATGTGGAAACTATCTTCAACGAGAGTGACGATAACGGGCTCAACAAAATCCTGACCGATTTCTGGAACGCCTGGCAGGATCTAGCCAATAATCCGGAAGGAACTGCAGAAAGGCAAACCTTGATTGAAGCCGGCCAGTCCCTAGCTCACATCATCGTGCAAATGCGCTCTGACATGGACGACCAGACCGCCGATCTCAACCTCCGTATTGAGGACGCTGTCAAGCAAACAAACTCACTGGTTAAAGAGATATCGGAACTGAACCAAGCAATCACCCGGGCTGAGTCAGACGGGTCCAACGCCAACAGCTTGCGGGATAAACGTGACATGCTTTTGAAAGACTTGGCCGAATTTATAGAATTTAATCAATTTGAAGATCCAAGTAACGGAAGTGTCACGGTTCTGACTCCCAAAGGCTATCCGCTGGTAGAAGGCAACACTTACTGGACCTTGAGTACGGGAAAGGATTCCACCGGGAATGTCCGGATTTACTGGGATCGTACACCGGAGGCTCACGATGACATGACCGACACTTTTGAGCGGGGAGAGCTTGGCGGGCTGGTCGGAATTCGGAACGTTCTTGAAGGTTTCGTAGATCAATTCGATGAATTTACCTCCATGCTGATCAAAGAGGTCAACCGCCAGCATTCCCAGGGGACTGGGCTAGAACATATGACCGACTCGACCGGCTCCTATGAAATTTCACCCTTTGCCAGACTGGAAACGGGACTGTCCGGAGAAAATAATGATATTGTCTTCACGGCCAAAACCGCCGGCACGCCCGGTGATCAGATCACAGTCACCTATCTCGACGCCGGCGGGGTCAATCAGCCCTTTGGTCTCACCGTAACGGGAAATAATATCATTATTTCTTTAGGCAGCGACGAAAATGGAAACATCTCCACCACGGCGCAGGACGTCGTGGACTTCATTAAAACCGATAGCAGCGCTGAGGCCCAGGCCGCCAGGTCGCTGGTTTCGCTTTCCCTGGCGGAAAATAACGACGGCCACGGGAAGTTAAGCGCCATGAGTACTACAAACCTGAATCGTCATCTTTCCAATCTTCTGGATTTTGGCGAGGATCTGACAGATGGGTCATTTGACTTAATCACGTATGACGCCAATGGCATTCCGACCTTCAACACAATTAATGTCAATCCGGATGATACCAGGGAAGACATTATTGCTCAGATAGGGGAAACCTTTTCAGATGGTATCACGGGCGTACGGGCCAGTATTGTCACTGATGATGTAGGGAAAGAACATCTCAGGATCGAGGCTGACACGAGCAGCGGCTATGATTACGCTTTTGGCAATGATACCGCTTCGATTCTCATGGCGCTGGGCATCAATACCTTCTTTGCCGGTTGTGACACAACGAACATTCAAATAAATGAGGCGGTTAAAAATAACCTTTCCCTGATCAATGCCGGTATTGTCTCTTCTGACGGCCAGACCGCAAAAGGCAGCAATGTCAACGCGCTGGATATAGCGGATCTTAAAGATCAGACTTTTCAATTTCAAACGAGCAATTCCACAATCTCCGAAGCTTACAATTCCCTGGCCTCGGACGTCGGCTCCACGGCCGCCACCATATACCGCAATGTCGAGTTTACAAAGAGCCTGGTCTCGCAGCTTGAACAGCAGCGCGACTCCCTCTCAGCCGTCTCTCTGGACGAGGAACTGACGAATTTGATTAAGTTCCAATACGCCTACATGGCGGCGGCCAAGATTGTAAGCGCCAGCGATGAAATGCTGCGGTCCATGATCACAATGGTTTAAGGATGGAAAAGTAGATGAATCGAGTATCTCAACAGAGTATCTATTCGACTATACTATCCAATCTTCAGAGGACGTTTTACAACTTGACTAAAACCAATGAATCCATTTCCTCGGGGAAAAAAGTCAACCGGCCCTCCGATGATCCTCTGAGTGGATCAACCATATTATCCATGCGCTCCGTACTGGTGGATATCGGACAGTACCAGGAAGACGTGTCTGCGGGTAAAAATCTGCTTAACCTCTCGGAATCCGCCCTCTCAAACATACAAAACGCCGTAACTGAAGCGAAAGTGCTAACCGAACAGATGTCTACCGAAACCTATCAGGATTCGAATATGGAAGACGCCGCCTTGACCGTAGACGGAATCATTGATCAATTAATTCAGTTAGGCAATACACAGATGGAAGGCCGCTACATCTTTGCAGGCACAAAAACAGATACTGCTCCCTTTACCAAGGACCTTAACATCCTCGATGCACGAGCTGATTTATCCTCAACATCCGCTTACACGGGTCAAGCAACCAGTTCCGGAACATACACCGGGAATCAAAGTAAGACATACATGGTGCAGATAACCACCGCCGGCGGCGCCGAATCTTCTCATGCCTCGCTAACTACTAATTTCGACAGGGCTAATGATGACCTTACTTTCACGGCCGTTGCCGAAGGAGCTGCTGGAGATAGTATAAGCATTGAATACGTGGATCCGCTAGCAGCAAACCAGCCCTTAGGGGTGGTTGTCAACGACCTTGGCGGGGGTGCGTATAATATCCAGGTTCGTCTGGCCACTGACGGGGCGGGAGCCATCACCAGCACTGCCGGCGAAGTTATGAACGCCATCAACGCTGATGCCCAGGCCAGCGCTCTTGTATCAGCTTCCCTGGCTGGGGGAAATGACGGGAGCGGTGTGGTCACAGACATGGGCGGTCTACCCGAAAATCTTTCCCGCGGTTTCTCATATGCCACACTTACGACCGATTACGCCGCCTTGACCACAAGCCTGGATGGAACGAACAATGATCTGGCTTTTACCGCCCGAAACCCCGGCGAGAACGGCAACGACATCAGGATTCGCTTCCTGGATCCGGGTGCGGCCAACCAAGGCCTGACAGTATCGGTTAATGAAAACGATATTACCATCAGCCTTGCCACCGATGGAACCGGTGCCATCACCTCTACCGCAAACCAGGTCATGAACGCAATTAATGCTGACCCCAGCGCGAGTGCTCTGGTAACCGCATCTCTGACCGGACTAAATGACGGCACCGGAGTAGTAACGGCCATGGACTTCAGCAATTTAAGCACTGAAAGGCATAATAACCTTACGTTCACGGCTCTGACCCCTGGCACAGACGGCAATAAAATAACAATCACTTACAATGATCCTCACCTGGCCAACCAGACTACCTCTGTAACTGTGAACAACCTTGGTGGAGGAAACTACGAAATTCTAGTAAACCTAGCAACCGACGCCAACGGAAATATTATCGCCACCGCGTCCGACGTACTAACAGCAATCCGGGAACATGACCCAATTAACCCTGCTGATATCGCGGCTGGCGACCTGGTTGATGTCTCATTAGCCGAGACAAATTCAGGGCTGGGCGTGATCAATCAAACAGGCACCTGGAACCTAACAGGCGGAGAGGACACCGCGGCCAGATTCAAAGTCTCGGAAGACGGTGGTCTGACCTGGGGCCCTGCCGATGAATTCACGGCCAGCGTCTCGGGAACCGGTATCTTCGACAGCACCAAACCAGACTTGGATCAGGGGGTGCAAATCGCCTTTACAAACGAGGGTACGTTATCAATTGGTGATACCTTCACCATCGAAGTCAGCCATTACCTCGGGAACACAGAAGATGTTGAATTCAATATTCAAAACAATTACCGTGTAAGAACCAATGTCAACGGCGAGGAAGTGATGGGAGGAACGGGAGATCCCGATAATATATTAGACAGCCTCTTTCGCCTCAAGGAGGCGCTGCTCGATCATGACGCCAGAACCGTAGCTAAAGAGTTGCCTGTCCTGAATCGGGCCCTGGAAAATCTTTCCTCCCAGATGGCTCAAGTTGGGGTACGGATTAACCGTTTGGAGATATCAAGCAACATTTTGGAGAATATGCAGACCCAAACAACCAAGCGTTTATCAGATGCGGAAGATCTGGACTTGGCTAAGGCTATTACCGATCTCCAACTCCAACAAACGTCCTACCAGGCCACCCTGGCCTCGACATCACTGATCACTTCACTGTCTCTGCTCGACTATATCACCTGACAGTCCTAAAAAATTAATAAAGGGGGCTGGTTTTTTAGCCCCCTTTACAGTACGATTATTTCCCAACAGATTAACAGTGTCCGCAATCAAACGTCCAGCCGGCCAAGTTCTCCCGACCCGGCATACCAGCCGGTTTCATTATGGCTGAAGGAAATTCGAACGACCCTGTTATTGAATCAGGATAAGCAGATTTGACGATCTTTATAAATTCAAGGGTCGCTTCAACAGCTCTGATAATATTGGTTTCCTGCTCGTTAAGCCGTTGAGCCAGATCGTCTTTGACAGCCGCCAGGTACGTCAGGGCCGTTCTGGCGGCTTTAGCCTGAGCTTTACTCATTAAGCTCAGTCCTCGCGGTTGATCATAATCATCACGGCCAGCTACCTTAGCCACCGTGCGCGCCAGCCGGACAAACTCAACCTGGCGCGCATCTCTGCCTCTCTGGTCTTGCTCTTCCAAATCTGCGGCCTCCTGAGACAGAACCAGAAGGCGGTCAATGGCGTTTTCAAGTATGGCGAAATTTAGCTTGGCCCTATTCAAATCGTCAAACATTTTCGGAATCGCTCTCATCTCTGTTTCGGCCAAATGAACCGCGTCAGCTATCTCCGCCGGCAAATCGTTGCGACAAGTACGGGCAAGCATTTCACTCAACTTAAGAGAAAGATCATTTAAATAACTTAAGCTTAAACTGGAATCGAATTCCCTCATCGTGCGTCCTCTTCAAAGCACCCGCGGAGAGAAAAAGCGAAATCTTCTCCGCGAGGCTTCATCATCTCGTTCGGTTAGCGAAGGAGTGTCAAGACGATCTGGTTCAGGGAATTAGCCTGGGCCAGCATAGACGTCGCGGCTTGAACCATGATCTGTTTTTTTGTAAATTCAGTTACCTCCAGAGCATAGTCCACATCCGAGATTCTTGATTCAGCCGCTTGCAGGTTCTCCGCCTGAATTTCGAGCTGTGAGATCGTATTTTCCAGCCTGTTCTGAAAAGCTCCCAAAGAGGCGCGATTGATGTCTTTTACATTAATAGCGTCATCAAGGGCACCCAGGGCAAATTGTGCCGCTGACTGGGTCAGAATATTCCTGCCGGCATCACTGAAGTAAGCAGTGGTGGTTCCGCTAGCATTAGCGGTTTGCAGCCACTCGGTAGAACTCTCTTCATCGTATGACGTCAGGGAACCAATCC
>CAZVRN010000236.1:0-5525 GCA_964629485.1 uncultured Thermodesulfobacteriota bacterium
ACTCATTTATTATTCCTCTTTTTTCAATAAATTTATCTGGAATTCTTTTTTTTTTAGAGTTAGAATTTGTCTCCATGCTTATAAACAGGCCTGAGGCCAAGTCTTGGAGGTTATTGACACCATGGAACTCATCAAAAATCTTCTCCCGCTTGAGTCACGCAAACAGAAACCGCAGAGCGCTGATGATCTCAGCTTCGGGGATACCTTCACCGATCATATGATCATGATGGATTATAAAGAGGGCCGGGGCTGGCATAACGCCCGCATCGTACCGTACCAGGATATCTGTCTCAATCCGGCGGCGATGTCCCTCCATTATGCACAGTCCATCTTTGAAGGCCTCAAATGCTACAGAAGAAAGGACGGGGGGCTCCAGCTTTTCAGGCCGCGAGATAATTTTAAACGCTTCAACGTGTCCGCCGAGAGGATGTGTATGCCTCAGGTTGACCCGGAATTCTGTCTGGATTCACTCAAAGAGTTGATTCGGATAGAACAAGATTGGGTCCCGACAAGCCACGGCGCGTCTCTTTACCTCAGGCCGACCATGATAGCCACGGAACCGCATCTTGGCGTCAGACCGGCAAAGGAATATCTTTATTTTTTAATTGTCGGTCCTGTCGGAGCGTATTACAAAGAGGGCTTCAACCCGGTCAAGATATATGTTTCCGAGGAATATGTGCGTGCGGTTCGCGGAGGCGTGGGCCACATCAAAGCCGCAGGAAACTACGCGGCCAGTCTTTATGGGGCTCGCAAGGCCGCCCAAAAAGGCTTTACTCAGATACTCTGGCTTGATGCGGTCGAACGCAAGTACGTGGAGGAAGTGGGTACATCGAACATTTTTTTTCTGATCGGGGATGAACTGGTCACCCCCCCCCTGGCCGGGAGCATTCTGCCCGGGATAACGCGTTATACAGTCTTGGACCTGGTGAGAAACTGGGGAGAATACAAGGTTGTGGAACGTCAGATCAGCATTGATGAAGTGATGGCTAAAGCCGGAGACGGACAACTCAAGGAAGTCTTCGCCTCAGGTACGGCCGTGGTGATATCCCCGGTGGGTGAAATTTATTACAGGGACAAGACCGTTCAGATTGGAGACGGCCGGACCGGACCGCTGGCTCAAAAACTCTTTGATGAAATCACGGCCATTCAATACGGTGAAAAGCCTGATTCCTACGGATGGATCGAGACAGTTTGATTATAAATCAGGGAGGGCCTTTCCTCACAAGCTCTCCCGTTATTTTTTTCTTCAATAAGATTAACCTTTCATCAAAACGTCACGGCCATCACTTTTTCGAGTAAAACTAATTCGTTTTCAAGCTTGACCATATCCCCGTATTCAGGGTTAAGCGAGCGCAGGATTATTTGACCCTTGCGGAAAAGCACCATCTTTACCCAGGCGTTGTAGTCCTGATCCTTGAAGATAACATAGTCACCATGCCGCACCTCTTCGCGACTTTCCGGCTTAACGAAGAGGATAGCTCCATCTTTGAGATAAGGGAACATGGAGTCACCCCGAACCCGCACCGCATAGATTTTTTCGGCCAGCCTTGGGTCAATGCCAGGCGGGAGTTCCACCTTTTCCAGGCCGTTTCCCGCTTCAAAACCACCGTCAGTCCATTGGAAGGGCTCGCCCGCGCTTACGTGTGAAATAAGGGGAACGGTATAACGGTAGGGCACGGTCTCCTTATAGTTTATTTCGAGGTCGCTTAATTCATCGGCCCATTCCTGCTGCACCTTTCTTTCAATTTCGCCGATCAGGTTGCGGTAAGGCTCTTCTTGAATTTGTTCAGGGTCGGCGATAATAATCTTGAGCCCGCGCTTGATTGCTTCTTCCACCCGGGCCGCCACTATGCCCGGATGTAAGGCTTCATCGGTGGGGCCGTTGATTTCCCCTCGGATTCTGGCTATCGAATAAGCTTTGAAAGCCTTTTCATAAAGCGTTATTACTTCGTCATCCTCGCTGTTTCGCTCTTTGAGTGCCACAAGCAGAAAGAAGAACGGGTCAAGCTTCAGGGCCACGGCTAGTTTCAGTACAACCGAGTCCTTGGGGATTTTACCGAAGTTTTCCATATCTGCGATGTAAGTCCCGGTCACTCCGGCCAGATGGCCCAGTTTTTTTTGTGACAGACCCAGCTCCAATCTTTTTCTTTTCACCACGGCCCCGAATTTTTCAGTCATTAGATCCCCCTGCATATTGGTTTATGTATCCCTTATGGTCTTATTTTATACAACAAACAGCTATTTGCAAGAAAAAAACGGAATTGCAAAAAAATAGTTGACTTGGCAACAACAATTGTTGTATTCATTTTTTTATGGAAATGGGATTGTCATGAGAGGGAAGCAAACAGTGATTAAGGATATCTCGTTTTTTTCAGACGAACTTATGCGAAATTACAAAGATTTTTCTAAAGGACATCGCGCGAAAAATTTTTCCCGGTGGTTTGTGATTTGAATCAGCATGGAGTTTGATTAAAAAAATACAACAATAAGTTGTTTATTGATAAAACCCAATGAGTGACTCGGCTCACAAAAAATTTTGCTACGGCTCTGAATACACCACGCTTGAATGGCCGCCTTCAATATGCTTTACCTGCAAAACCGGTTCATGCCAGGACGTTGCAACAAGCATGAAAGGCTGTAGGTACTGATGGCCTGTTTTAACAAGAATTCCTGCCGGGCAAATTTAATTGTTTCATTCTTTAACTGTCTTTCAAGGCCTTCTTTCAGACTGATAAGCGGAATCTAACCATGAATTCGGCTAAAGGACAAAGTTCTTAAAAGATTTCGCATTGGGAGTATGAAGCTTTTCAATAATAATGAACTAAGGAGAAGACCGATGGTAATTATTAATGTTGAAGTAGCGCGCGGATGGAAGGCTATAGCGAGGATGATAGGCGGATCGGTCTCTACGGCGCAGCGTCTTTATCGAAGCCAAGGATTGCCTGTGGTCTATGAGGGCCGGTCGCCAACGTTGGACACAAAAAGCTACCTGGAATGGCGTGAAAATTTAGGCAGGCGCAGACATTAAAATACTATCTTCCACTTTGCTGGTGCTTTTTATCGAGACATGAACTTGTTGTCCGATCGTGTTGGTTCTAATCAAGGTTTTGCAAAAAGATGATACCCGTTTAAACCTTGAAATTTGCGCTTAAACTCCCTAAAAATTTTTTTCCGCTTGGTTGCTTAGCTTAGGCTTAGGCATGGAACTGAAAGAGCAGATGTATCTAAGGCCGTTTCAGCCACACCCTTGTCAGATCCATGGCTTTTGTCGGGTAATCTTTCCAGCAGCCCATGACCCCGACTTTCATGACCTGAAGAATCGGCATTGAAAATAAAAATCCAGCGGGAGCATCTTCCGCAATGATCCGCTGGCAGAGTGCGAAATATTTTTTCTTGTCCTTTTCATTTAACGCCGTGATGGCTTTGGCATAGACTTGCCGGAATCGCTCTGAATCGTATTGCATGTAATTTTGCGGGTCGGCGTAAAGGGCGATATCCCACGGATCGGTGTGGCAGTTCACGGCCAATTGATAATTTTTGTTTTGGAAAATCTGCTGGTTCCATTTTTCCCCGGGAATGATCTTCAGATCAATACTGATTCCGATTCGCCCTAGCATTTTAGAGACCTCCAGGGCTGTTCGCTGAAGATAGGTATAAGAGGAAGGAAGCTTTAAGACCGCTTCGAATCCATTTGAAAAACCTGCCTCTCGGAGAAGTTCCCTGGCTTTTTCAGGGTTGTAAGGATAAAGGCCGGTCTGGTCCACATAATATGGTGTTACCGGTGACCAGTGAGAGCCAATGGGTTGGCCGAAACCGTACATGGCCGCTTCTACGATTTTTTTTCTGTTGATGGCCATGGCAAGTGCCCGGCGGATTTTGAGCTGATTAAAGGGTTCAGCCTTGTTATTTATGGAAAGGATTACCTTGCCGGTGCTCAATCCAGTGAGAATCTTGAAGCGCTTGTCCTGCGCCAGCGATAAGGCTGATTTTGGGGAACCTGAATATCCCATAACCACATCGATCTTCCCGGTTTTGAGGGCGGCCAGCCGGGCTTTGGGATTTGCGATGAATTTAAAGGTGACCTTGTCCAGGTAGGGGAGGTCCTTGTTGCGGTAACCCTTAAAACGGGCTATTTCCAGCCGGTCTCCGCGCACCCACTGCATGAATTTGAATGGCCCGGTGCCAATGGGATAAGTGGTTGCCGGGCCATACCCTTTCTTGGGCAGCATGAGCGCTTCCCCTTCACCCAGATGTTCCAGAAAGAGGGAATTCGGCTCCTTAAGGGTTATAATAAGGGTCCTGGTATCAGGTGACTCGATTTTGGTAATGTCCTTGAGGTGAGAATTGTTTCCTTTGGCCAAAAGTCTGTTCAAGTTCCATCTGGCTACGCCCGCATTGAATTTCTCTCCATTATGGTACCTCACTCCCTTATGCAGGCGAAAGGTGTAAACCAGGCCACCTCTTGAAATTGTCCAGCTTTCAGCGAGACTTGGCTCCAGTTTTTCGTGCCTGTTTATCCTGGCCAATCCTTCGAAAATATTAGCGTAGACCAGCCTGTGCGTAGTTATGGATGCGTCGATGGTAGGATCCAAACCGGGTGGTTCGGCAGGTATTGAAACAACGAGTTTTCCACCTTTTACAGGGGCTTCCCGGTAAATCGAGGAAGCATCGACTACATTAGCCGAATCCGGTGATGAAAATGACCAGATCAGCAAGCTGACAACAAGAGATATCAGGACAAATAAAATTTTTTTCATATATTTCCCTGCCTCAATTTAATAGCAGAATCCCACCGGTGTTTCTTGATTTCATTTAACGATTCCGAGGCAGGCGCTTGCGTCTGACGGATGAGGCGGGTTCAGATATGAATGGTAATTATTGGGATCAGTTTAAAACTCTCCCCACTTGGATTTATGTGTTTAAAAATCCAGGTTATTGACGCCTGTTTAGTTGTTTTTGCGCGGAAGAGCCCTAATAGAACCTCTTATCTCTCCATTGCCTTCTCATAAACCTGGCCTGTTTGAATTTTTTTATTTTTTTGATCTGATCTTCAGTGAAAACATTCATGGCTTCTTCTTTTGCTTTGAGACTCTCCACGATAATTACGGCCCGATTGGCCGCTCTTGCTTTTACATTTTTTTCAATAGCAGCATAATCAGGAGTTTCATTGTCTATCAGTTTTTTCATTTCCAGAAGTAAGATCTGGTTTTTCTGCCTTAAAGTGAGCAGCTTTTCTTCCAGCGAGAAAGAGATCTCCTTGAGTCTGGACAGTTGATCGTCAGTTAAATTCAGGGCCTCTTTATACTCTTTAAGCAAAAAGTATGATCTGACCGGAGATTTCCAGTGTCTTGCTGCCTTGACCCTGTGAACCGTCATCTGCGGGGTTTGAGCCTGGGCAAAGGACGCGCCGAGAAAGACAACCATGATGGATAATAGTAGGATTTTAATGGCTTTTTTCTTCATTTCATTTCCCCTCTCTTGAATGAGTTTAGAAAATAAGCCTCCCGATCTTACCTGTATGGCCG
>CAZVRN010000237.1:0-5436 GCA_964629485.1 uncultured Thermodesulfobacteriota bacterium
GCCAACGAGGAAGTTATACTCCGAAAGGTGCCTGGCGAATTTATCATGAATGAGGGTAGCGTTGGTCTGAAGTCCGTTTGCGACCATGGCTCCTCTTCGGCCGTATTTCTGCTGAAGATCGGTAACGCGCTGAAAGAATTCAAGCCCCATGAGCGTTGGCTCGCCTCCCTGCCAGCCAAAGGCATACTGCTCCTGTTCCGTGGCCATGTAACCGGAGACCATTCTTTCCAAGACCTGCTCCGTCATCCGATGAACTTTAGTTTGTGGATAAAGCGCTGCGTGATCCAGATAGAAGCAGTAAGTGCATCTGAGATTGCAGTCGGCTGAGGCGGGTTTTATCAGAAGTGAAAAATTTTTCAAAATGTGCTCCCTGATGAAATAATAATAATCTTTACCTGTCCGCCCTGGTTATGAGTCCTTTAGAGGCGTCTCTTTGAACGCAGAAAATCCTTATCTTTTTTAATATAGTAGACCCAGGTATTGCGGGACATCAGACAGTAGTCGTCAGCGCCAAGCCTTTCCAAGAGCTTGATACGGAGCTCACGGGCATACAAGTTTTCAGGGTCAGCCTGTATCAGGATATCCAACACCTGAAGCGCAAGCTGGGCCTGCTCTTGTTTGTAGAGCTGCTCCGCTCGGGAAAGTATCTTTTCGGGACCGCCGATGAGGTCGTAAATTTCAGCCATAACTTCTTTCTCCGGCCGGGGCAACAGGTTGGCCGGATTGTGGTCAAAATAGCCGTGATACCAGCGATACACGTTGAAGACGAAGAACTCCGGCCGGGAATAAGAAAATTGTAAATAAGGACTTTCCTTGAGATGGTGCGGTAAATCCACAGCATGAATCATCTCAGTGATATGCATGTCGTTGTTTATATGTTCCACGACCTGATCATGCAGGGATCGAATGGCTTCTATATTTGCGTCAAGAACCGCTTGAACCTCATCTTCCTGGTATACCACCGAGCCTCCGTTGCAGAGAATGATCTCCGGTTCCCTGGCCCTGACCTCTTCCAGGCACTTGACCCAGCCCAAAGTAAAACGACTCGGCTTCCACGGGTTACCAATGTTCGGAAAACTGCCTATAACCATATCGCCGATAAACGCGGCCTTGATTTCAGGCACATAGGTCCAGCAGACGTCATCGGTTTCGGCGCGGGCCGTATACAGCTCGAACGTTTTATCGCCGAGAGTGAAAGTCATTGATCCCTGAAAGGTCTTGGTCGGATAAACATAATCTTCCTCAATGACAATCTCCGGGATATTGAACTGCATGGCTGAAACGCGGGCACGGTATCGGGCCAACATTTTATAACTGTCGAGCCGTTCGGGCAATAAGGCGTTTGCGATAACTTCCGGTTCATCAACCATGAACACAGGTGCACCCCTGATATGGTCCAGATGCCCATGTGAGTAAATAATATATTTTATCTTGCCGCTGACCTCATGGATCTTGTCCAAAGTTTTTTTAGCGGCTTTTTTACTTTGAAGTGTGTCAAAAAGCACTACCCCGTCATCCGTTTCCACCCAGGCACACCCGGAAATAGGCTGGCTCGCATTATATAGGCTTTCACGCGGATGACCGAACTTCACGTCCCGATACTGAATTATCTGTACCGCCTGAACTTCACCGGATTCATTTCCAGACGAAAGATCTTTAGCAGGCATAGCATTTCCTCTTTAGATGAAGGTTCACCATGAAATGTCAAGCACAGGAATCAGTTTTGCGGTCACCTTTGAGCTGAACTCACTGCCAGGTTGAAACCTGAGCCCGCGAAGTAGCGGTAATATTCCTGCTGATTTTTTTCTCTTACGGTTTTAATAAAATTACCGACTTTCAAAAAAGCTGAGCGTTATCATTCATCCTGGCTATAGTCTGCCATGACCTTTAGTTCCTTACCCGCCTTGAAAAAAGGAAGCTTTTTAGGTTTAACCTGGATTGGTTCACCGCTTTTGGGGTTCCGGCCTTGATAACCACCGTAAAATTTGGTTTTAAAAGAGCCAAAGCCTCTGATTTCAGTTCTTTCATTATTGACCAGACCCTCAGCAATTTCCCCGAAAAAAATATTTACCACGCTTTCAGCGATTTTTACGCTGAGACCTTCCTGCCGGGCAAGTTTTTCAATCAACTGAGACTTATTCATACTTACCTTCAATTAAACCAAAATTCCGACCACCATATTTCTCGGTGGTCAAACCGTAATATTTCGGCATACTTTCTAAAAACTTATTATATTATTAGCCAGTTATGTATAGGTGTCAAGGAAAAAAGAACCGCATAAACCGGCATTCGCGGGGTGAATTACCGTGAAAGCAAGAGGTGAGATCCGGCAAGGCTTCGCCCTTTCGGTGAACTCATTGTCATCTTCCGCACTTTGCCGGGAAAAGTCAATGATGCACAGCCAACCACTTGACTTGAAGGCGTGATGTTCAATATACTCGATTAAATGCGCAGGAATACTGCGACAGTGCGGTAATTGCAGGCGAATACAATGAAAGAACCCGAAGATATATCCCCAGTCGCTGCTGAAACCGAAGAGGTGGAGATTCTAATCGTTTTTCACTCTCAAACGGGAAATACCCAAAGGATGGCTGAAGCGGTAGCCAAGGGTGCTTCTTCGATTGAGAAGGTCCATGTTACACTGAAAAGAGCCCGAGAGACAACACTGGAAGATCTTGTGAATTGCACCGGACTGGCGCTTGGATCGCCCGAATACTTCGGTTATATGTCAGGCATGATTAAAGATTTCTTTGACCGAACTTATGAACAGGCTCGGGGGAGAAGAGAAATTTTTAAAAAACCTTACGTGGTTTTTATAAGCGCAGGCAATGATGGCACCGGCGCTTTGAGGCAAATTGAAAGAATCTGCCTGGGTTATCAGTTTAAAAAAGTCTATGAACCGGTTATAGCTCGGGGAGAAATTAACAGGGAAGTGCTGGCCCGTTGTGAAGAACTGGGCCAAGTTATTGCCGCCGGCTGCGAGGCTCGGATTTACTGAACTGCTTAGTAAATGATGCAAATGATTTGACTTATTGATCGAAACGAGAAAATATAGATGGAAAAAGCATGGGCGTGGTATTTATTAGAGCTCGCCCGGAGTACTGGAAACGGGTGGTTGGATCTACTAAAATTTCTTGACTGTCTACCGAAAAAAATCCTCACCTGGGAATATTTCCCGCCCTTGGCTCAACTTTAATAAGGACCTGCAGGGGTCAGACAAAGCTCAAGACCGGAATGAAAAAAAACCTACCCGGCGAGTGTGGTGATTCTTTTTATTGAAAAAACTTGCAACCCCGCCCATATGATGCTATTTTCACATCATTTCATAAAATATAAAAAGGTATTCGATTAGAGTTAGCCTCCAAATGTCTACAAGAGTCTCAAAGACTGGATTGGCCGAAGGCTCACCGGAATGGGAGCCTTTACTGGCCACTAAATTATTTATTCCGCGCGTGCGCCCGGATTTGGTGCAGCGCTCTCGGCTTATTGAACACTTAAACAAGGGCCTGAAAAGAAAGCTGACCATCATTTCCGCCACGGCCGGGTTTGGTAAGACTACGCTTTTAAGCGCCTGGTGCCACTCTGCTTTAAGTGATAAAATACCGGTGTCCTGGCTTTCCCTGGACGCAGATGATAATGATCCCGTACGTTTTTGGACTTATCTTATAGGATCACTCGGCATGATTGACAGGCGCGTCAATGAAAAAGTCCTCCCCCTGCTCAGTTCTCCAAACCCGCCGCCTATTGAATCAATCATTACAACTCTGATTAATCAACTTTCTGATATTACGAATGATTTCGTCCTCACGCTTGATGATTACCATGTCATCAATACAAATATCATCCACGAGGCTATTACCTTCATGATTGACCACCAGCCGCCTCAAATGCATCTGGTCATCGCGGGCCGATATGAACCGTCCCTGCCATTGGCACGATTACGCGGCAGCGATCAATTAGTTGAAATAGGAGCGGCTGATCTAAGGTTTACCCGAGACGAGACATTTGTCTTTCTTAAAAACCGTATGGGTCTGAAACTTTCAAAAGATCAGGCAGCGATTTTGGAGCAGAAAACCGAAGGCTGGATTGCAGGGCTTCAAATGGCTGCACTTTCCATGCAGGGACATGAGGACGTCACGAGCTATATTGAGACATTTGCCGGGGATGACCGTAACATAGCAGACTATCTTATCGAAGAAATTCTGCTGAAACAATCTGAAGACATACAGACATTTGTGATGGAAACTTCGATTCTCGAGCGGCTAAACGCCCCACTCTGTGACGCCGTCACCGGTCGAAACGACAGCCGGGAGATGCTGGAAAAGCTGGAGCGGTCGAATCTGTTTATCACCAGTCTGGACAATAAAAGGAGGTGGTACCGATATCATCGTCTTTTTGCAGATGCCTTGAGGCAGCGTCTTGAACAGTTGAGGCCCGATTTAGTGCCAAAGTTGCACCATAAAGCGTCAGTCTGGTACGAGCATAATAACCTGCCTGACGAAGCCCTGACTCACGCACTGGCGGCCGGAGATTATGAACGTCTGGCTCACCTGCTTGAACAGGCCGGCTGGCCTATGCTGATGCACGGTGAAGTGAGTCTGATGCTTGAATGCCTTGACGCACTCCCTGATGAGATGATACGTGACCGGCCCAGGCTCAGTATTTTCCATGCCTGGGCTCTTATGAGAAATATTCGATTCGAGGAAGTTGAATCGCGTCTTGGCGACGCAGAGCAAAAGCTTGGTTTAAGAGGCATACAGGATGATTCTCCAGACGCATCCCAGCCAGTGGTACGTGAGCTGTTGGGGACACTGGCAGCACTCAGGGCCTGCGTGGCTGTAAACGAAGGTGATGTACGACGAACGAGGGAGCTTGCCCGCCAGGCCCTGGAATACCTGCCCAAAGAAAACCTGGTTTTACGGGGGGTCGTGGCGCGAAACCTGGGGGACGCTTACGAAAGCGAAGATGATCTGACAGCGGCCATCAAGGCCCAAACCGAGGCAATTGCCATCAGCCAGGCGGCCGGAGACACTTTTGAGGCGATTCTGGCGACCAGCCGGTTAGGCCGTTTACATGAAGTCCTGGGCCATCTCCATCAGGCGAATAAAGCGTACCAGGAAGCGCTCCAAATAGCGGCCAGCGACGATAACCCTCCCCCGCCGGTAGCGGCCCTGGCTCATATGGGGCGGGGCGACGTGCTGCGTGAATGGAACGATCTGGAAAACGCTTTGCCCCACCTGCTGAAAGCTATTGCATTATTTCAAAAATGGGGAAGCCCAGCCGTTCTCCCTGAAGGCTATGCCACCCTAGCGCGGCTGAAGTACGCTCAAGGCGACACGCAAGGCGCGCTGGACGCGATTGAGGAAGCAAAACGGCTGGCCCAGGAAAGCCATCTTACGCAAACTGCCGACCGCATCTCCGGAATTCAAGCCCGAC
>CAZVRN010000238.1:0-5433 GCA_964629485.1 uncultured Thermodesulfobacteriota bacterium
CCATGGATTCCATTAAGGAAGAAACTACCAGGGTCAAGTCTTTGCGGGACAAGCTGGAAAAAGGCCTCTTGTCAACAATCCCCAACTCCATGGTAAATGGAGATATTCAAAACCGTTTGCCCAACACTAGCAGCATTAGTTTTGAATATGTAGAAGGGGAAGCGATCTTGATTCATCTCTCCAATCTGGGTATCTGCGCTTCATCCGGTTCCGCCTGCACCTCGGGCTCTTTGGAACCTTCCCATGTTCTCAGGGCCATGGGGGTGCCTTTTACTGCGGCGCACGGCTCGGTGCGTTTTTCTTTGAGTATCTATAATACCGAGGAAGAAGTCGATTACGTCCTTCAGCATGTGCCTGAGACTATCGAGAAGCTTAGAAGCATCTCTCCATTTTGGAGGGACGGAAAACCGGTTGAGTCCGCTCTGCTGACCGGGTCGGCTTCTTGCGCCGTGAAACCTGCAGCAGCCGGCTGAACTTGAACCAAATATAAAAATGATGTGAAACCGGGTTGTTTCTTTCAATAAAACAGCCCGGCTTTTTTATGCGCGTACAGCAGCGGAGTCCTTAACAGATTTCGAATCAGAGCCCAATTTCATCCGCCACTTCGCGCATACCCATAATCGTGTCGGTGATCAGCTCGGAAAGCTCCACGCCGAGCATATTTGCTCCTTTTTCGATGATTTCCCGGTTCACACCGGCGGCGAAACGTTTGTCTTTCCATTTCTTTTTTACCGATTTCGCCTTCATGTCCATGACGCTCTTCGAGGGGCGCACCAGGGCGCTCGCGGTCACCAGACCGGTGAGTTCGTCAATGGCGAATAATGTTTTCTCAAGATCGCTTTTCGGCTCCACGTCGCAGACAATGCCCCATCCATGTGAAACAGCGGCCCGGATATATTCCTCGGGCCATTCTTTTTCCTCGAGGATCGTTTTCGTCTTGGCGCAGTGTTCATCCGGAAACTGGTCGTAGTCCAGATCATGAATCAGCCCGATGATACCCCATTTTTCTTCGTCTTCATTCCGCTTTCGAGCAATATACCGCATGACCGCTTCCACGGCCAGGGCGTGTTTGATCAGGGCTTCGTTTTTCGTATATTCTTTCAAGATGGCCAGGGCCTCGTCGCGATTTGGAATATGCTCGCTCATAATATCCTCCGCTTCCTTGTAAAGGTAATTGACGGTGTCAATTTTTTCTGATATTGCACAAACATACTTTTGAAGATTATAGGCGTATCTCACTGGGGTTGACAAGGGGATTTGACAAAGATGATAGCGGTTATTTTGGGGATCATACAGGGTTTAACAGAATTTCTTCCAGTGAGCAGCTCCGGCCACCTGGTTCTGGCTCAGCATTTTTTCGGCCTGAAGGAGCCGGAGGTTTTTTTCGACGTGGTGCTGCATCTCGGTACCTTGACTGCGATCTGTCTGGTGTTTTGGCCGGAAATTCAGTCGCTCGTAGTTGAGGTTATCAAACTGCCGAGAATTTTAACGGGGCGCGACGCCTTGACAGTCGCTTGGCGTGAACGGCCCTATTTCCGGCTCCTGGTTCTGATTATCGCCGGGTCTGTCCCCACCGGATTTATCGGCTTTATTTTTAAGGATTTTCTCGAAAGCCTGTTCGCTTCCACCCTGGCCGTGGGCCTGGCCTTGTTGATTACCGGGCTCGTTTTAATTTTAACCAGACTGGTAAAAGCCGGAACTAAGAAAATAACCGGGTTTCGCGTGGTGGACGCTCTCCTTATCGGACTGGCGCAGGGTCTGGCCATCACACCGGGAGTTTCCCGGTCCGGCTCGACCATCAGTACCGGTCTTTTTCTTGGCCTGGATCGGGAGCTTGCGGCTAAGTATTCCTTCCTTCTTTCCATCCCCGCTATTTTGGGAGCGCTTCTCCTCCAGTTCGACGGGATTGCCGCAAGTTCCTTCAGCTTTTCCGGGCTGATCCTCGGCTTTATGGCCGCTGCAGTTTCAGGCTGGTTCGCTATTGTTATTTTACTTAAAATCGTGCGGCGTGGGAATCTTTATTATTTCGCTTACTACTGCTGGCTGATCGGCTTGCTAACTCTCGGCCTTCATCTGTTTGGGCTTTCGGGATGATTGAAGGTCTGACCGCCTGGGTAATTCATTGGGCCTCTACCCCGTATGGGGCCTATGCGCTGTTTTTGCTGGCCCTGGCTGAATCCAGTTTTTTCCCGGTTCCGCCTGACGCCCTCTTGATCGCCCTCTGCCTTATCAACCCCAAGCTGTCATTTGTTTATGCCTTTGTCTGTTCCATCGGGTCCGTTCTGGGCGGCATTATAGGGTATTCAATTGGTCTCAAGGGTGGACGGCCGCTTTTAAAGCGCTGGTTCAAATCGGAGAAAATCGCTTTGGTGGAAAATTACTACCAGAAATGGGATGTCTGGGCGGTCGGTCTGGCTGGATTTACGCCCATTCCCTATAAAATTTTCACCATTTCCGCCGGGGTGTTTGATTTGAATATTCCCCGTTTTATTTTGGCTTCCGTTATCAGCCGCAGCGCGCGCTTTTTCATTGTTGCCGGACTTTTCTTTTTCTTTGGTGAAACCATAGAAGCCTTGATCAAGAAATATTTTGGAATTTTGACCATCGCCTTTTTCGCATTATTAATTCTTGGTTTTTATTTTGTGAAGATTTTGGGCAAACGCGCTACCACCTCAGGGGGTGAATAAGGTGAATAGAATGGAAAATGAAACATATCCCCTGGTCCTGAAACCCGTGGTGCTGGAAAAGCCCTGGGGCGCCACCGGCAAAGGGCCTGATCTTGTTTCCGGGATCAGCCCGGACCTGAAAATTGGTGAAGTCTGGCTGACTGCGGACGGCGAATACCAGAGCACCATAGAAAATGGATTTCTGGCCGGTATGACGCTCAAGGATTTGCGTCTGAGATGGGGCGATAATCTGCTGGGCCATAGATTCGCTCACCTTAAAAACCAGCCATTCCCCCTGCTTCTTAAATTCATCCACGCGGCCGAATATCTTTCCGTGCAGGTTCACCCGGATGATCAAACCGCTGAGAAACTGGAAGGAGTCGGACCGGGCAAGACTGAAGCCTGGTATATCCTGGAAGCGGCTGCTGGGGCTGAGCTTATCCTGGGACTCGAACCAGGAGTCAGCCGGGCCGCTCTTTCAGAGGCACTGAAGCGCAGGCAGATTGAAAAAATCCTGCACCGGGTAAAGCCCCGTCCCTCGGATATATACTATGTGCAAGCCGGACTGCTGCACGCTATCGGACCCGGTATAACACTTTTTGAAATTCAGCAAAACGTGGATTTGACTTACCGCTTTTACGACTGGGAACGAAAGGATGACCAGGGCAGGTTTAGGGAGCTTCATGTGAGTAAAGCCATGGAGGCGCTTAAGGTCAGCGCTGAACAGGCGGAGTCTTTTTCAGGCCTCTCGTACGAAATGGGAGGCGTCAGGGTCACGGCCATGGCCGCAGGCCGCTATTTCGCTCTCGAACGCTGGGAACTGACCAGCGACTATCAAGGCCTGATGGATGGAAGCCGATTTGATGTGCTCACCGTGATCGCCGGACAGGGCCGGATCGAGACTTTAAAGCCGGATCAGACCGTCAGCCTCAACCGGGGAACGACCGTGCTGTTTCCCGCTGCCCTGGGAGCTTATCAAATCCTGCCTTCACCAGAACTGGTCCTGCTGCGATCTTTTGTGCCTGACCTTGAAGCTGATGTCGTGCTTCCGCTCAGGAAACGCGGTTTTTACCTGGCGGATATCCGGAAGCTGGCAGGATGGCGCAGGCCAAACGACCTCTCGATTTTCAGTGAAAATAATAAGTAAACAGTAGCTGCCTATTATTCAACCGGGCATTTAGACGGGCACTGGAAGCTGGCATAGGCGAGGTAAATGCGTGATTCTATGGCCCGCCTTTTTTCCGGAAGGGCGATATATTCCAGTTCGCCGAATTTGGCCTTGGCACTGTCCAGGTCAGGGATGGCGTCAAGACCCTGACCGGTAAGCTTACCGGTCAAGGTATCCAGAATCTCGGCATCTTCACCGTTGGTAATGACAGTCCAAGGCACCTGCACGTCACAGACAAGCCGGGAGGCGGCCAGAGCCTCCCTCTCTCTGGTGACCAGGGAGCCGCGTATGCACTTTATGGCCATAAGGGGCCGGTTCTCATGCAGAACAAGCAGATCAACCCGGCCGGCGGCATTTTCTCCCTCAATTTCTATGGCGAAAGAACGGCTTACCTCAATCGCCTCAGCCTGAAAGCCTTTTTCGTGAACCAGCAGCCTCTCTATGGACTGCCTGATATATTCGTCGTCAGAGTAGGGAAGCTGGCGCCCGGTGATGTAATCTTGAATAGTCTCTTCAGGCTCAAACATATAAAACTCCATATTCCAATGGCCTAGTCTTTTAATATATTATCATGACCCGGCTTGAAAGAAAATATTATCAATTTAAGAAATTTGTAGTTTGAAAATTGGTTGGTCCCTTCACAAGAATACGATTGATTTTCACTGGATTATCGAGTATGTCATTAAGACCAGTTGAAGAAGGAATGAAAGTATATGCTCAAGATAGGACGAAATGATCCGTGCCCCTGCGGCAGCGGAAAAAAATTTAAGAGATGCCACCTGGGCAGGGAGCACGAGTTAATGCAGCAACTCCCGGATGAAGCGGCGCAGAGCATTCTGAACTTACCGGATGTGGAATATGGGCGATGCCGGGAAATCCTGAACAGTCTCAATATCGAAACACTGACCGGCATGAAGATGGGAATCAGATTCATTGACCTTGAATCATATCTTAAGCTGGGCCTGGGGGAGTCCCGGGAAAGCCCGCCGAATCTCAGCCGGATAAGCGCCGGGCAGGTTGTTAACCCTTTTAAAACATTGAGGGCGGATCCGGATCACATTTATGTGGCCCTCAGCCCGGCGGTTAGTGATTCAACTCTGATCCACCAATTGGCTCATGTTCTGGATTACCTCGGTGGTTCAAAAATAAACCCCGGTCTGGCCAAACCTTTGAGTTTGGAGCTGGATTTACCTCTTGAACTGCTGGAGCATCCCAAGGAATTCGGTGACTTTCTCGTATTCTTGCAGAATGAATTTTCCGTGGAACTTGACGCCGATGACACCATTATCAGCATTCTTTGTGAGAAGGGTTTTCTGGTACAGGGGGAGGTAATCGCCTCTAAGGATCACGAGCGTCTGGAAGCGCAGGTTATTCGAGCCGTGGATTATCTCCGAGAAAATAAAGCGGAGATAGACGAGCGAATCAAAGAAAAAGCCGGTTATATCGGTGCCATGCATTAGGTCCCGGCCGGAATCTCAGGGCCTTTTGAAGTTGAAATACAACTATTTTTAAAGACCTTAAGCAAACATTTTCATCCCTGGCACATAAACCAGCCAGTCTCAAGGAGTTCACATGGCTGATACTCCCGGGATAGATTAT
>CAZVRN010000239.1:0-5426 GCA_964629485.1 uncultured Thermodesulfobacteriota bacterium
CCTCGTGCACCTTGTTCACGTCATAGACATGGTCGTATAGAAAATCCCGCAACCCGATCATAGCCTCTTCGACCTCGGGGGAAAAGCCCAGCACGATATCTCGGCCATTAATCCTGGTATTTCTGACCAGGTTGAGGACCATGCTGTTTATCCGGGCCGAAGTTCGGTCGCCGAGGACCCTGAGGCAGTCAGCAGGAATATCACTTTCCCTGATCACCCCGCCGCGCAAGGCGTCATCTATATCATGGGCGATATAGGCGATAATATCAGCGATCCTGACCACCCGGCCCTCGACGGTAAAGGCCATTTTTTTCGGGTCCGGTGAGATGATCGGGCTTTTGCCTTTGGAATGTTTGACGATGCCATCCCGGACCTCGAGGGTCAGGTTAAGGCCCTTCCCGTTTTTTTCAAGGCAGTCCGTTACCCGAAGGCCCTGTTCGTGATGGGAGAATCCGCCCGGGAAAATTTCATTAAGAACATCCTCCCCGGCGTGGCCAAAGGGCGTATGGCCGAGATCATGGCCCAGGCTGATGGCCTCGGTTAAGTCTTCATTCAATCGAAGGGCCCGGCTGATGGTCCGGGCAATCTGAGCGACTTCCAGGGTATGGGTCAGCCGGGTGCGGTAGTGATCTCCGGTTGGAGAGAGGAAAACCTGGGTTTTGTGCTTCAGGCGTCGAAAGGCCTTGCTGTGCGTAATGCGGTCCCTGTCCCGCTGAAAGGCGGTTCTCAGTTCGCATTCAGGCTCATAGACCAGCCTGCCGCGGCTTTCAGCAGCCCGGGCCGCGTAAGGAGCCAGCCAGTCTCGTTCTCGTTTTTCAATATCAAGGCGCAACAGGATCATGATCAACACAGTCAAATGAATTCACAACCCGGCTCTTATCAGGCCAGGACAAGGTGAGTCGCCCAAGAGGATACGCAAAAGATGTGAATCCTGAGTGCGGTCAGTTGTCTGGGATATGAGCCTCGAGGGCTGTAGCTATTTTACTTTTCAGTTCGGTGAGGTCAAAAGACTTGATAACATAATGATCGGCGGCAATGGATTTCATGTCTTCCTTGAACGTATCATAAGCCGTGCATAATATTACCGGCAGGCTGTAATATTTATTCCTTATGTCCTGGAGAATATCCAATCCATTGTAGTCAATCATTTTGATATCGAGGACCACCAGGTCTGGTTTTTCCTTTTCGATTTTTTCCAAAAGCTTATATCCGCTGTCAGCCGTAATAACCTCATAGCCTTCTTCGGTCAGCTCTTCGGAATAAAGAAAACGGATATGTTCCTCATCGTCAACTATCAGAATTTTTTTAGGCATTTTGGAATCTCCGATGCTTGAGCCTAATCAGGCCAATGCTCAATAAGATAGGGTTTGGTTTCCTCAAAAACCATGGCCTCGTTTTCAATGAATTCTTCGGCCTCCTGGGTAGACATTCTTTCGGTTTTCTTCACAAAAGACAGGGTCTTGCCATAATAAATCGGAATAATGGAATCCAGAAGCGCATCCAGGTCGCCCCCAACCTTGTTTTTGTAAGCGATGGCCATTTCATATAAAATCCTGACCCACATCTGGGTGGGAAAGTCGAACTTATCCTGATCAAGGCCTCGAACCTCTACAAGTTTATTAAAGACATGTTCCGTGAGAGCTTCCCGCCACAAGTCAAGGTTCACCTCAAAGCCGTTGACAAAATTTTCATAAAGCTTCTGCTTGTTTACATTAACCGAAGGCGGCAGTTCCACTTCGCCCAGACCGAAGCCGAAGATAGAAGTCGGTTTACTCCATTTTACCCTTCTCCAAAATTTAAAAAAAGGGATCATCATCGTGAAAATGGTGCCTACCACCTGGCGAAACATGGGACCCAAATCGCTGCTCGGGTCTTTCGGTTTATGAATCTTGGGTCGCCCCATGAAAGCCTGAGAGATGGGTATACCATTATTCATGGCCAGGGTGGTCATCCAAATGTCAATACCAAACTGGGAAACGGCCTCATTCCAGGTGTCTGACGACATGTAAATTTCAGCCAGCTCGCCTGAAAACCCGAAATCACCGCCAATGGGCTGTCGAACCCGGCGTCCATACAAAGCCCTTGTCAGCGGGTAGGCGATGGAATTGGTGATTGTTCCATCGTATTTATGACGAACGTAAAGAGGGGCGACGTAACCAAAATCTCTCATCAAGGGTTCACCTAACCGCTTGATCCACTGAGGGGTGATGCTCTTCAGGTCGGCATCCACCACGATAATAAATTTGGCTTTTAATTCTATGGCCTTCTGAAAAAGATTTCTAAAATTATTCCCCTTGCCTTTAACGCCCTCCGGTGTGCTGAGGTAGATCTTGGGTACCTCTGTCGGGGTATTTAGAAAGGCCTCTTTGGTACCATCGGTTGAGTGGTTATCGCAGTTGATGATAACCGATTTTTTTTGACCGAAATACTCCCTCAGCCCCTCGGCGGCCTTGCTCGTGGGATAACTGATATTGTCCGCTTCATTATAAGAGGGGATACAGACAATAATTTCGGCTGAAGTGATTTTGTCTGGATTTATTTCCTCAGCAATCATAAATACCAACTCTTCATTATTAAGGTGTTGACGTTATGGCGTAAAGTATAATACACTTTTATAGGATAATATATTCCTGCGAAGCATTCGTCAAGGTCAATAAGAAGAATTTCAATGCCTTAATCCGCCAACCCGGAAGGTCCAGGAATTGCTTCTTTAATTTTATAGCATGGCTTACGACAGGAGGTTCAAAAAATTTGGGAAAAAGCGAACCTCGAAGCAAGATGGTGGTCATCGGGGGCGGAAAGGCGCTCAAACAATTAATGATGACCCTTGAATCGCTTCACAATAACGAAAGCGGCCCCGCCCTGGATATCCTGGCGGTGGCCGACATAAACCCGGATGCCCCGGGTATTCGGTACGCCAGGCAAAAGGGAATCCCGACCTTCGACGATTACCACGATATAATCGACATGGAAGATGTGGATATTATTCTGGAATTAACCGGCCGGCAAAATGTTCTCGAAGCGATTCAAAAAGAGATCCGCGCCGGCTCTTCCCTCGTGGACCACCGTACAGCTAAAATTATTTGGGAATTAATCGAATATGGAGAACAGCGGGTCAGGCATATGCGCAAAAAAGCCCACGCCCAGAAACTGGCGGCCGTGGAGGAAATGGCGTCCTACATTGCCCACGAGATAAGAAACCCGCTCATGTCACTGGGCGGATTCGCCCAGAGTCTGATTACCATGGAATGTCTCAAAAACGAAGACTGCCTCTCCCGGACCCAAATCATCGTTGAGGAGGCCCGGCGCCTTGAGTCGGTGCTCAGAAACATCTGGGACCTGACCAAGTCACTGGAAATCAACATGGAACCGGCTGATTTCAATCAGGTTGTTCGTGAAGCCTTAGAGATGCTTCGCCAGGATCTTAAAAAAGCTAACATCACTGTGAGCCTGAGCCAGGATCCTGATATCCCGACAGCCTTGTTTGACCCTTACCTGATTAAACAGGTCTGTTTAAACATCTTCAAGAACGCCATTGAAAGCATGCCCGAAGGCGGTGAAATTTCCATCTCCACTGAAATGGGCTGGCAATATATTCTCATGCGCTGCATTGACCGGGGTTCAGGTATAAAGCCGGAACACCTGAAAAACATTTACAACCCCTTTTTTTCCACTAAAGAAGGCGCTCTCGGCCTGGGGCTGGCCATGGCCAGGAAAATTATCGAGGACCACGAGGGTATGATCTCTGTCAAGGCCGAGGAAGGGCAAGGCACAACCGTTGAATTCAGGCTGCTTTTTGTTAAACCGTGACCAGTTATCACTTTCGGCCCGGCAGGATTTCAATCTGAAACAGAAACCAGGGAAAAGGCATTTACCTGAAAGCAGGACCATAAAAACAACTTTTTAAAGAGAGCAGGATAAAGGCAGCCAGCCATGGACAAACCGACCGCAAATCTCAAACGCCCCGCCTGGGAACGCCGCAAATGGCCCTGGGCTGTCCTGGCGGCAGCCGGGGTTATTATCTTCCTTCTCCTGCTCAACCACTATTATCAGTGGTATCCCTGGCCCTGGCGGGAACGGCAAACCACGGCGAGCCGGAAAATATACGAACAGGCTGTTAAGCCCAAGCCGTCCCGAATCATTGACTATAACAAGGTAAAACAAGGGGCGGCTCAAACCGAGACGAAGGAGCTGACAAAGGAGCGCAAGGAAAAATTCGGGCTTAAAAAAAGCGTGGATATGATCGTCAAGTCCGGGGAAACTATCAGGATCGGCAAGGAGGTCATCCCGCTTAACCAGATCCTGGCCGAAATCGAAGCTCAGAAAACGGGGAAGAAACCGTCCATCGAGGCCTTTCTGAGAAAGCCGGCCATCAAGGAAAAAGAGATACACCTTTCAGGCAACTTAACCGCCGCTTCAGTTGGTACAAAGCTGAAACAATCGCTTCGGTATGGCCTGGCGGCAAAACCGGGGCCGCCCGAGGCGCCGACAGTCTCCGATTCCATAGAAACAGGGCCGGTAAAACGCCCGAAAAGTTACTACGGGGTCTATGTCGTCCGACCCGGAGACAACCTCTGGAACATTCACTTCGCCTTTCTCCGGGAATATCTCGGGTCGAAAGGAATAGTTATTTCACCGGACGCGGATGAGCCCCTCGGCAAAAGAAGTTCCGGCGTCGGCCGTATCCTCAAGTACGCGGAAGGCATGGTTTATATTTTCAACCTCAAGACCAAGCAGCTCTCCGGCGACCTCAACCTTCTTGAACCGCAAGAGAAGGTGGTCATCTTCAACCTGACTCTTCTTGACCGGATACTTGGATCCCTGACGGCCGAGGAGTTAAAACTCATTCATTTCGACGGCCGGGACCTGATCTTACCTGACTAGACCCTCGCCGCACCACATGGTGTCATAGACGACCACGGCTTTCTTTTTAGGTTCCTGGGCGGCCCATTCGGCGTAGGCGCTGATAATCCTGCCCGGGTCCCGGCGCCAGATGATGCCATGATCAGGGCAGATGATATCCACTTCCAGTTTCATCTCTATGACTTTTTCCAGAAGTTTGGTCACGAGGCCTGAATAGGGAAGGAGAATATTGGCGTAATACTTGAGAGCATGGGGCATGATTGCTTCGCCGGTTTGATCGTCAAACCTCTCCAGCCCGGCGTAATGCTGGCCAAAGGCGTCACTTGAAAAAAGAACCCGGTCCTTTTTATCGTAAGTAAACATGCTGTCAGGCCAATGAAGCATCCTGGTTTCCAGGAAACTGAGCCTTCGCTCCCCGATGTTCAGTTCACCCCCGTTTTCTACAGCCTGGAGGTTCCATCTTCCGCCAAAGTGGGCGGAAAGATTCTTAAATCCCTTTTTTCACCTCTACCGGTTTCATCTTCCCCCTCTCGGTCGTACAAATTTCTCAAGACTAACCTTCG
>CAZVRN010000240.1:0-5407 GCA_964629485.1 uncultured Thermodesulfobacteriota bacterium
TTGATCCCGAGCAGGGCATTGCCGAGGCGGCCAGGTGTCTTTCCTGCAGCGAGTGTTGCGAGTGTTTTCGCTGCGTGGAGGCCTGTCAGGCCGAGGCCGTGACCCGCGTCACGCATGCCATGCAGGATGAGGATATTGAGATTGAAGTCGGATCGGTTATCCTGGCGCCGGGCTCCAAGCCCTTTGACCCGAGCCTCTTCAATACTTATTCCTACGCCAATCATCCCAACGTCATTACGGCTCTGGAACTTGAAAGGCTGCTCTCCGCCGGGGGGCCCACTATCGGCCATCTGGTACGACCCGGAGACAACAAGGAACCGTCTAACCTCGCATTCCTCCAATGTATCGGTTCCAGGGACGTCAACCGGTGTGATCATGGATATTGTTCCAGCGTCTGCTGCATGTATGCCTTGAAAGAGGCGATTATCGCCAAGGAGCACAGCGGTGGAGACCTGGATGTGACCGTCTTTTTTATGGATATGAGAACCGTGGGCAAGGATTTCGAGCGCTACTACGAAAAGGCGAAGGCAGCCGGTGTTCGTTTTGTCCGCTGCCGCGTGCATACCGTCAAGCCAATGCCTGACAATGGGAATTTGTCGCTGCGGTACGTTACTGAGGACGGGCAGGCTGTGGAAGAAGAGTTCGAAATGGTCGTGCTTTCCCATGGCCTGGAGATTACTTCCGAAACAGTGGATCTGGCTGAGCGTCTTGGTGTGGATCTGGATCATTATAACTTTGCCGAGGCTTCTGCGTTTACTCCTGTGTCCACCAGCCGTCCTGGCATTTATGCCTGCGGGGTTATGACCGGTCCGAAGGATATTCCTCAGTCGGTTATGGAAGCCAGCGCCGCAGCCGGGGCTGCTTCGGCGCAGTTGGCCGATGTCAGAAATACTCAAACCCGGGTAAAAGAGACGCCGCCGGCCAGGGACGTAATTGGTGATCCGCCCCGGATTGGTGTCTTTGTCTGTCATTGCGGCATCAACATCGCCGGAGTCGTGGATGTGGCTTCTGTGGCCGAGTTCGCCAGTACCTTGCCTTTTGTCGAGTACGTTGGGGAAAATCTTTTTACCTGCTCCCAGGATACTCAAGACAAGATGGCCGAAGTGATTAAATCAAACAATTTAAACCGGATTGTGGTTGCGGCTTGCACACCGCGAACGCACGAGCCGCTTTTTCAGGAAACCATGGTTGATGCCGGTTTGAACAAATATCTTTTTGAAATGGCCAACATCCGCAACCAGGATTCGTGGGTCCATGCCGACGAGCCTGAGGCGGCTACGGAAAAAGCGAAAGACCTTGTCCGTATGGCCGTGGCCAAGGCGGCCCTGCTTGTGCCTCTTCAGGAGACCGAGATCAACGTGAATCATTCCGCTTTGGTTATCGGAGGCGGCGTGGCTGGTATGACCGCGGCCAAGTATCTCGCAAACCAGGGTTTTGATGTCGATCTGGTTGAAAAGAGTGAAGTGCTTGGCGGTCAGGCCAACAAGCTTTTCAAGACGGCCAGCGGTGAGGATATTGCGGCCTTTGTGCAAACTCTTGCCGATGAGGTCAGGGCCAATGACAGGATAACCCTGCATTTGGGCGTGACACTGAGTGATGTGAATGGTTTCGTGGGAAATTTTAATTCCAAGCTTTCCGATGGAACCGAGATCACGCACGGCGCGGCCATCATCGCCACGGGCGCCAGTGAATATGAGCCCCACGAGTATCTCTACGGGCAGGATTCCAGGGTTTTGAGTTCTCTGGAAATGGACGCCATGTTCAAAAACTCGGACCCGGCCATTAAAGAGGCCAATTCGTTTGTTTTTATACAGTGTGTCGGTTCCCGGGAGCCTGAACGGCCGTATTGTTCCAAGATATGCTGCACGCATTCGGTCCTGAGCGCCCTGGAAATTAAAGAACGCAACCCCGAGGCTTCAGTATATATTCTGTACCGGGATATCCGGACTTTCGGCGAGCGTGAGGATCTTTACCGTGAGGCCAGAGCAAAAGGCGTCATTTTTATTCGATACGAGACGGAGAAAAAACCCGATGTCCGCCTGAACGGTTCAGACCTGGAGGTCCGCCTGGTCGATCCCATCCTCCAGCGTGAGGTGATCATCAAACCGGATTACCTGGTTTTGGCGGCGGCCATTGTCAGCAATCGCGATGTAAATTTAGCTCAGATGTTTAAGGTTCCTTTTGACGACGATGGGTGGCTGCTGGAGGCCCACCAGAAACTCAGGCCGGTGGATTTCGCTACTGACGGCGTTTTTATGGCCGGTTTGGCTCATTATCCCAAGCCGATTGAAGAATCTATCGCCCAGGCCCAGGCTGCGGCTTCGAGAGCCGCGACCATCCTGAGCGCGCTCAGTTTAATGGTCGGCGGTACCGTGGCTGAAATCAATCAGTTCCGTTGCACCGGCTGCGGGGTTTGTGTTGAGGTTTGCCCGTTTAATGCTATTGAGCTGGATGAAAATCAGAAGGCCGTGGTGAATGAGGCGCTTTGTAAAGGTTGCGGTACCTGCGTTGCGTCCTGCCGGTCCGGCGCCCCGTCCCTGAGGGGCTTTACCAACGCCGATATTTTTGCTCAGATTGCCGCTTCGTGAAGGTGATGTCATGACTACCGAGATTAATAAAAATGAATTTCAGCCTAAAATCATAGCTTTTTTGTGTAACTGGTGCAGTTATGGAGCCGCGGACTTGGCTGGAGTGAGCCGTATGCCTTATCCGCCGAATATACGCGTCATTCGTATTCCATGCACCGGCCGGATGAGCCCCAAGTTTATCCTGGAGGCTTTTCGCAGAGGCGCGGATGGAGTCTGGGTTTCCGGGTGCCATCCCGGCGACTGTCACTATCTCGCCGGTAATTATTATGCCCGGCGCAAGTTCGCCTTGTTCAATGATCTGCTCAGCTACGTGGGCCTGGAACCGGGACGCCTGCATTTTTCATGGATCTCCTCGGCCGAAGGTGAAAAATTTGCTCATGTGGCTACGGAAGTTATTGAGGCTGTCAAGGCGGCCGGTCCGAGCAAGCGGTTTGTCAAGGAGAGAATTAAGGTGGCCTAAATGGAAAAACTGACTGAAAAGATACGTGAAATCGCAAAACGGCTCCTGTCCGAAGGCAAGGTGGACACGGTTATCGGGTATCGGGCAGGAACGATTCCCCTGAAAAATATGCCTTTTTTCGCCCGTACGCCGGAAGAGGCCGATCAATTAATCTGGGATTCCAACGGCCGGATTAACCTGGCCAACTACCTGCCCCGGCGAACGGACCGGGTAGCCGTGGTGGCTAAGGGCTGTGACGCCCGTAACATCGTGAACCATGTTCTTGAGAACCAGATCAAGCGTGACCAGGTTTACATTATCGGCGTGCCTTGCGAAGGCATGATTGACCCGGAACTCGTGTATGAACGGGAAGAACGATTGATTGAAGAGGTGATTGAGTCGGACGGCAAGCTGATCGTGAAGGGCCGGGGTTTCGAAACCAGTATGGATCGAAACGACGTTCTTCGTTCGAACTGCCGAACCTGCATGCACAGGAATCCGGTTATTTATGACGAAATGGTTGCGGATGCAGTGCCCGAGCAGGAAGATGTGGATCCTTACGAGGACGTTAAGGAACTGCTGACCAAGTCAGACAGCGAGCGGGCTGAATATTTTAAGAAACTGGTTGAGCCCTGTATTCGCTGCTACGCCTGCCGGGACGCCTGTCCGTTATGCTACTGTTCCGTCTGTTTTGTGGATGAATCCATGCCGCAATGGTTGGGAAAGTCCAATGATGAGCATGATAAGATGACATTTCATATCCTGCGCGCCTTCCATTGCGCCGGCCGGTGCACCGACTGCGGCGCGTGTGAGGCGGCTTGTCCCATGAATATCAAGGTCAGGCAATTCACCCGCAGGCTGGAAATGGACGTGAAAGAGCGTTATGGTTACGAAGCCGGGCTGTCTCTGGACAACCTGCCTCCGCTGACCGTATATCGTCCTGATGATCCAGAAGAATTCATTAAGTAAGGACAACTAGTATGGCCGATATGATCCTGAAAAAAAACGCACTGAATGATTTCATCAAGTCGTTGAGTGATTCATACAAGGTTTTCGCTCCGACCAAGGAGGGGCAGGAAGTCAAGTTTGCTCCGGCGAACGGTGAGGTTTTACTGGATTACCAGAATTCCCGTCTTTCCCCCAAAGGCTTCTTTTTCCCGCAGTCCGAGCGAATGTTCGAGTATTCAGCCGATCCTGCCGATGAAGATGCATTTATCCTGAAGGATGTCTCGGCTGAACCGGAACCAAAGTTGATATTCGGCGTCCGCCCCTGTGATGCCAAAGCATTTGCCGTTTTAGACAAGATTTTTAAAAACGATCAATACACCGATACCTACTGGGCCTCCAAGCGGGATGCCACAACCATGATCGGTCTGGGCTGCCAGAATCCGTGCTCAACCTGTTTCTGCACCAGCGTCGGCGGCGGGCCTTTTCATGAAGAAGGTTTGGATGTGTTGGCCTATGACATCGGGGACGCCCTGCTGCTTAAGCCGCTTACGGAAAAAGGGCAGAAAGCCCTGGATGCGTCAAAAGGTTTAGAACAGGCTGACGATAAGGCTGTTCAGGAAGGGGCCCGTGTTAAGGCGGAGGCTGAAGCGGCTATCAGCACTAAATTGGAAACCGACAAAATAGATCAGAAAACAGTCCTGGAGCTGTATAATGCCTCCCACTGGGAAGAGGTCCAGGAAAGATGCCTCAACTGCGGAGTCTGTACTTTTGTCTGCCCGACCTGTCATTGTTTCGATATTCAGGATGAGGTGGCTGGAAAGATCGGGGACCGGGTTCGCAACTGGGACACCTGTATGTCCTGGCTCTTCACCGCCCATGGATCGGGACATAATCCCCGTCCGGACAAGCTCTCAAGGGTCAGGCAGCGGTTTATGCACAAGTTCAAGTACATCCCCATTAAAAGAGACGGGGACATCGGCTGTGTCGGCTGCGGCCGTTGTATCACTTTATGCCCGGTTAACATTGATGTACGGGATGTAATTCGGAATATGAACGCCTGAAGATAGTGAGGGAAAGAAGTGAATAATCCATACAAGCCCTATCCGGTCAAGATAGACAAAATTATAGTTGAGACCGAGGACAAGAATCTCAGGACTTTTCGTCTCGTGTTCTTAAATCCTGAGGATGAGAAGGCCTTTAGTTACATGCCCGGCCAGTTCGCCGAACTGTCAATCGCCGGTTATGGAGAGATTCCCATCGGCATCGCCTCGTCGCCCACCGAAAAAGGTCACCTGCTCTTTACCGTCAACAAGGTCGGGTCGGTAACTTCAACCCTTCACAACATGAAAGAAGGCAATGTCATGGGTGTCCGCGGGCCTCTGGGTAATTCATACCCGCTCAAAGAGATGGAAGGCCGTGATATCATTATCGT
>CAZVRN010000241.1:0-5385 GCA_964629485.1 uncultured Thermodesulfobacteriota bacterium
ATCTCAACGGCGAGCTCAGGCGTTACGCGTTCGTCAGCGTCAAGACTCAAGATCCAATCGCCGCTCGCCAGGTCGAAGGCCCTGTTTTTTTGAACCGCATAACCGGGCCATGGGCGGTAAAAAACTTGATCCGTATATTTCTTGCACAGTTCAACGGTTCGGTCCGTACTGCCCGAGTCCACGACCACGATTTCGTCGGCCCAGGAAACACTCTCAAGGCAAGCGACGATATTGGTCTCCTCATTATAGGTGATTATAACTGCTGACAGGGTTTCCACGCTGATTCAACTTCTTTATGCGCAAAGAGCCATCTTAAAAAATCACTCAAGGGGTTTGGCTTCATCAATGAGCATGATAGGAATATCGTCCTTTATTTCATATAAGAGACGGCAGGCTTCGCAGATCAAACCGTCTTCAGACTCGGACAATTTCAATTTACCCTTGCATTTAGGGCAGGCTAAAATCTCAAGCAAATCCTTATTTATTGGCATATATAACCCTCCTTAAAAAATCTCATTAAAAATCGCCGGCATTGATGTAAAGTTATCCTTTGCCCTAGAATTATTTAACCGTATCCTTTTGACTCAAGTCCAGCCCGAACCGCTTCGTAAACCTGATCGACGCTCAATTCCGTCATGCATCTCGGTTCAGGGCAATCTTTTCGAAAACACGGGCTGCATTCCAGTTCTCGTCTCAAAACCGTGTGCCCGGGACCATATGGGCCGGTCCTCCAGGGTGCGGTCGGTCCGAATAAAGCTACGACAGGAATCCCAGCCCCGGCGGCCAGATGCATCGGCCCGGTGTCCGGACAAACAACCAAATCCGCTGAGCGGAAAATTTCTATCAAGACCTTTAAACTGGTCTGACCGGTCAGGTCCATGGTCCCACTATTTTCCCGGGCAATGACTGCACACAAAGCCCTGTCCTGCGGCCCGCCAGTGAGCACGACCTGTATTGAATCCCCGGTCAGGCGCCGAACCAATTCTATCCATGATCTGATCGGCCAAAGTTTGGTTTCCCATCTGGCCATTGGGTTAATTACAACCTGAGGTCTGCCCGCGGGAGACAGGAGTTGTTTGGCCCGCTTAGCCGCCGTTTCATTCACCGGAAGGCGAAAGACAGGGTTCTCTTCTACGTCAGCACCGAGAAAGGCGGCTACATCCAGGTAACGAAGCAGGGCGTGCCGGTCACGGTCGTAGGGCTCCATCCGCCTGTTATAAAACAGATAGCTCAATTCCCGGGTCCGGTCAAAGCCCAGCCTTTGCCTTCCGCCGCTGAGCAAAGCTAAAATAGCGCTTTTAAACAACCCTTGCAAATCAATGACCAAGTCATATCGCTCTGATCGCAATTCTTTCAGGAAGTGAATCGCCTCACTGACAGCACGACGAATCTGGCCCTTTTTAATTTGTTTTATCCAGGTTTTTCGGCGCGAAACCAGTACGCTGTCGATCAAAGGGTGATCAATGACAATATCAGCCGCGGCTTCCTCGACCAGCCATGTAAGGCGAGCATAGGGATAACTTCGGCGCAAAGCTTCAAGAAAGGGCTGACACTGGGCCACATCACCGATAGCGCTGAGTTTAATAATCAGTATATTCAAGAATAATTAATTTTCCTCGTATTATGCAGGTGATCCGGTTTCAATTTCAGCCAACACCCAGTCCACGGCTTTACCCAGGTCCTCAGCCACATAATCAGGCCGAACATCAGAATGAGGCAGGATGTATTCCAACTCTCCCCGGCCATAACCGCTCAGAACAAGAATATTTTTAGTCCCGGCGGCCTGTCCGGTTTTTATGTCCGCCAGCCTGTCACCGATAGTAAAAGAGCGGGCCTGATTAAGACCCAATTCGGCCGAAGCCTTCCGGATTAAACCTGGCCGAGGTTTACGGCATTCACAATCTCTCCGATACTCAGGCACTTCAGCCTGCGGATGATGAGGGCAGTAATATATCCCGTCAAGTCTGGCCCCGTCACGAGCCAGAAGATCTTTCATCTTTTTATTTACCGCTTCAACCAGGTCTTTCGGAAAATAACCCCGGGCCAGCCCGGATTGATTGCTGACAACAACAACGGCCAGCCCGGCCCGATTTAAACGAGCAATAGCTTTTCCAACGCCTGGAAGCAGCCGGAAACGATCGAGATGATTGATATAGCCCATCTGTTCATTAATTGTACCGTCTCGATCAAGAAAAACAGCGCGTCTAAGGCTCGTCATCGGGTTCACCTGCCTGTTTAAGCAATTCAAGTCCGGCCGCGGCCACCTCCTCGGGCGTGACCAACTCCATGCAAAGATGCCTGGGCTGCATGCATTCACGCTTCAGGCAGGGAGCACAATCCACGGCATGACGAATTACCCGGGCCTTTTTTGTATAAGGACTCGTGGTGATCGGATTGGTGGAGCCGAAAATCGCCACCAGCGGTGTGCCCACGGCCGCCCCAACATGCATCAACCCGGAATCATTGGTCAAAAACAAACGACAACGCTTTATTAATGCCGCGGCCTCAGCCAGATTCGTACTCCCGGTGAGGTCACAGGCCGGGACGTTTAAAAGCTCCTTAACGCCACGAGCGACCCCGGCTTCACTTTGGCTGCCAAAAATAAAAACCGCGCCTGGAATTTTTTCAAGAATGATCCGGGCGGCTTTTGCAAAATTTTCCTGAGGCCACTGTTTGGCCGGTCCATAAGCGGCCCCTGGAGCCAGACCCAGTATAAAGGTGTCATCCAGATTCCATTCAGTCAATTTATTTAAAGCCCACTGTTCAACCTCGGGCGGCAGATAAAAGACAGGGTTTGATAAGCGCACCTTTAAACCGGACCGGCTGATTAGACCCTGATAAGAGTCTGTCTCATGAATCTCTTTATCTTCGGGCCGGTACCGCACGGCCCGGTTAAGCAGAAAACCTCGGGCATCGGTATTATATCCCACCCGCTCCGGTATCCGCGCCAGCCAGACAAGCAGAGCCGCGCCAAAGGCATGTTGAAAAAGCACCGCCAAATCAAATCGTTTAGCACGAATCTCCCTGGCCAGACTAAGGAAACCGGACCAACCTTTATGCCTGCCCTCGATATCGTAAATAATTACATCATTCACGGCAGGATGGTTCTCAAAGACGGCTGCCACCCACTTTTTAGCCAGAACCGAGATATGTGAATCAGGAAAATTTTCTCGCAGGGATGCCAGCGCCGGGGTGGTCAGCAGAGCGTCTCCCACCCAGTTGGTAGACCGGACCAGGATGCGGCGGATATTATTCTGTTCAAGTTCCATAGAACTCAGGCGGTCCCCGATTGTGGATATATCATAGCCATAAATTCGTCCCTGCGTTCTAAAATTTCAAACTCCACATCCAGAACCCATATATCCAAGTCCAGGCCCCACTCGCTATAATCATCGCTCCGCAATTTAACAGCATCTTTAGCCGTAGTCACGGCTTTTTTCACCCCCAGTTGCCTGGCCTTGGCTGCCAGGGAAAGCATGTCACTGCGCCGGGGGCGGAAGTGATCCGGCCATTCAACAAACGCGGCCACGTCAGCGTCAAGCCCTATCAAAGTATCCAGAAAGACCCGAGGCCTGGCCAAACCGCAGAAGGCCAGGATTTTTTCACCGGCCAAGGAATTTAAACCACATTTTTCACCTTCTTCAAGACGGGTCAGTGATACCGGACGATGCCGAGCCAGGAAAACGGGCCGACCCGGAAAATCATTCTTTAACTCCTTGACAAGTCCCTGATTGACAACATCTGAGCGCGTAATCACAAAAGCTGTGCTTCGGTTGGCTTGTGTCCTGGGTTCGCGTAATGGACCGGCGGGCAGCATCCAGCCGTTTCCCCAAGGATTCTGAGCATCTAAAAGCAGCAGGTTGATGTCTCTCTTAAGCTTCAGGTGCTGGAAACCATCATCTAAAATGAGGACCTGGCAGTTAAAATGATCAAGCGCATACTGACCAAGGCGCAGGCGATCCTTCCCGGCCAACACAGGCACACCAGGCGCGGATTCAGCGATAAGATAGGCTTCATCCCCTGCCTGATAAGGGCTGAGAAGAATTTTTTCTCCATCAGAAACAATATTGACCATTCCTTTGGCCTTGCCGTGATAGCCTCGACTTAGCACGGCGGTTCGGACACCCCGAGCCTGAAGCTGCCTGGCGATGAAAATTACAGCCGGCGTTTTGCCTGTCCCTCCAGCCACGATATTTCCCACGCTGATGACCCTGGCCTCAAGGCGACCTGAGTTGATACGGCCGAAATGATAAAGTGAAAGGCGAAAAGAGACCGCCGCGCCGTAAAGCCGAGCCATCAGGCGCCGCCAAAGACCGGGGTGATCCGAATATAAATCTGAGGATGGATTCATAAGCGCAGGCTGTCTTATCAAGCAAGGGCGCGGGTTATCAGTTCCATGTTTCGGTCAACCGATCCCCGGTGCGCCTCCACAACCATACGGGCCCGCTTTCCCATCTCCTGCCTTGCTTCAGGATCAGTCACAAGGTTCCTGAGCGCGACCTCCAGCTCTGGCCGATCACTGACCTGAATACCTCCCCCGCCAGCGAGAATTACCCGGGCTATCTCCTGAAAGTTGTGCATCCTGGGTCCGAAAAGGACAGGCTTGCCGTGCGCCGCCGGTTCGAGGAGGTTATGCCCTCCCCCTTCATGCGGACCAACCAAGCTTTTCCCGATGAACACCACATCCGCCATCTCATAAAACCGGTCCAGTTCTCCCTGGGTGTCGAGTAAAAAAATTTTTGTTTCACTTGAAGCATTGGACCTAGTCCGGCGGGCGGCCTTAAAATTTTGCTGCTCAATCAATTGCCAGACCTGCTCAAATCGAGACTTGTTCCGCGGCGCCAGCAGTAACCTCAGCTCAGGGAAGGAAGGGGCAAGTTTCGTAAAAATTTCGAGCAGGGTCTCATCCTCGCCAGGATGAGTGCTGCCTCCTGCCAGCCAGACACCATCAGGGAGTCCGCTTTCAGACAGCAAAGCCTTACGGACCTCTGGGCCGGTCTCGGGCTGCCGGCGGTCGAACTTGAGATTGCCCGTTACCACAACCCGGCCGGGTTCAGCGCCCAGATCGATCATGCGCTGTTTATCAAGTTCTGTTTGAACTCCGATAAAAGTAAACAGATTCAAGACCCTTTTCCACCACGCCCCGACCAGGCGATAACGGGAGTATGACCGGGGAGAAACCCTGGCGTTTATAAGCACGCTTGGCACATTTGCCCGCCTGAGACGATCCAGAAAATTCGGCCATATATCCGTTTCCACCAGTACGAACAGATCCGGCTTCACCTGATCTTGAACACGCCTTACCGCCGGCGGCCAGTCATAAGGAAACTGCATGATTGGGATGCTACCCGAGAATCTCTGTTCAGCGATTTGATGTCCGCTCCG
>CAZVRN010000242.1:0-5383 GCA_964629485.1 uncultured Thermodesulfobacteriota bacterium
CCAGTTTTTCGAGTATCTCGATACGCAGTTTACGAGCCTCGATATTTTCCGGGTCAGCCTGAATCAGCACGTCCAGGACCTGGAGACCGAGCTGTTCCTGACCCTGCTTTTGCAGTTCTTTGGCCCTCTCCAGGATTTTATCGGCGCTGCCGATAAGGTTGAAAATTTCGGCCATGACTTCTTTTTCCGGGCGAGGCAGAAGATTGGCCGGGTTGTGGTCAAAGTAGCCGTGGTACCACCGGTAAACGTTGAAAACAAAAAACTCCGGCCGGGAATAGAGGAATTTCAGATAAGGGCTGTCCTTCAGGTGGTCCGGGAGCTTCACGGCGTGGATCATTTCCGTGATGTGCATATCCTGGTTAATATACTCCACCACCTGATCGTGCAATGAACGGATCGCCTCAATATTGGCGTCCAGAGCTTCGCGGGCCTTCTGCCCCTGGTAGACGGTTCCCGCCCCGTTGCAGAAGACATACTCCGGTTCTTTGGCCCGTACCTCTTCCAGGGTCTTGGCCCAATCCAGGGCGAATCGCGTCGGTTTCCAGGGATTGCCTATGTTCGGAAAGCTTCCGATGATCAGGTCGCCGATAAAGGCCGATTTGATTTCAGGCACCCAGACCCAGCAGACATCGTCTGTTTCAGCGCGGGCCGTGCGGTGTTCAAAGGTTTTTCCGCCCAAGGTGAACGTCAGCTCACCCAGGAAGGTCTTGGTCGGGTAAACCCAATCCCGGGGCCGCCTGGACACTTCCGGAACATTGAACTGCATTGCCCCGGACCGGGCCCTGTACCGGGCCAGCATCTTATATTTTTCCAACCTGTCAGGCAGATACTTGTTGGCGATTACTTCCGGCTGGTCTCCCATGAAGACCCTGGCTCCGCCGATATGGTCCCCATGGCCGTGGGTATAAATAATGTATTTTATTTTTCCTTTTATTCGTTCCAGGGCCTTTTTGGCAGCCGTCTCGCTTATCAGCGTATCGATGAGCACCACCCCGTCATCCGTGTCTATCCAGGCGCAGCCCGCAATGGGCAGACTGGCCACATGCACGTCTTTTCCGGGTTCATAAAACTTCACGTCCTGAATATGAAGCACCTGAAAAGCCTTTACCTTTTCTTCTTTGTCCTCGGGCATATTTCTTCTTCCTCTCTTTTTTTGTTCTTGGGGACGGGTCTCGATACCCCTCGTTTTAGGTTAGAATACGAAGCTCTACCCTTTCGATTTTTTGATTCTCATTTTATGCACAAGCTGGTAAATGTCTCCGGGTGTGTGCCTGGTAACGACGCCCAGCACTTTGTTTGATTTAGATATAAAAATATTTTTATTGACCAGGAGCGGGTGACCGGGTTTGACGTTTATCTTGGGCGCGATTTCCTCGGTGGCGGCGGCCGCTGATATTACCTGGTTAAACTGTGTGGCTGTTTCCAGAGCAGCTGTTTCCAGGGCCGGCATTAAACTCGGATATTTCAGCTCTCCCAGATTAATTTTTTCGCCAATCTCTTTTGGGACATAAATTTCAAGAAACTGGAAATGTTTTTCATCTTTAAACAGGGCCTGAACGCCTTCAATTAAATACACATCTTCACCCTTTTCAATTCTGAGGTCCTCAGCTATTTGCGAGTCCGCCTTGACAAGACGTTTGGCCGTCAATTCTATTCTATACGCCTCCCTGAACCCGACAGACTCTTCCAGTGATGATGACATTTCATAGAAAAATTTCGCCGGCCTGCGATCGGTCACAAACGTGCCGCGTCCCTGCTCACGTTTAATGAGGCCGTCATCTGCCAGGATTTTAAGGGCCTGGCGAACAGTAATACGGCTGACATTAAATTCCCGGCATAACTGGTAATCCGTGGGAAAAGGCCCTGAAGGCGGTATCTTGCCGCTCAGAATACGCTTTCTCAGTATCCGCTCCAATTGCTGATAGAGTGGTGTTCGCCCTCTTCGTAATTTCACGATATTCCCGCCAGGTGTATTTATCCGAATCTAATATATTGTTATAACAAATTTGTCAAGATATTTTTTCGCCCTTTCCGGCCGCGCAAACGCAAAAACAGTGCATTATCAAGCGAGACCTCTTAAGAACCGGCAATTTGGTCGAAGTCGCGCCGGGACTATGAGTTCAGCTAAAGGGTGAAATTCTTAAGAGGCCTTTAAGGAACTTCTTCCTTGTGTATCACTAGGCTTGTTCCGTCTAACTCGATAACTGTTTTTTCGGAAAGGGGCTTGGCAAGCGAAATGCTTTGATTGAAGTCGTCCCTGACATTCTTTTCTATTTCATCAAGGGAGTAATAAATTTGCGTATATCCCAAACGGGGTGTTGAAAAAACACATTTATACCTGGCCTGGCTCGGCGTTTTATCCTTGTTTCTGTTTTCCTGAACCTGCTCGGCGTAAGCCAGGCGCTGTATCTTCGCCGTTTCCTCCAGGTGTTTAGGATTTACCGTGTCCATGACGATGGTCCTGATCAGGACAAGGCCTTTTCTGCTTAGCCGCGGCGTTTTCACAACCAGTTCATGGCCTGATTTATTGTAATCATCATTCGATTTTACCAGGACAAGCTCGACTTCCTTTCCATATTTTTCTTTGGCTTGAAGGTCGTTTAGAATGAAAAAGTTATCCTGGTTCCGGGCAAAACATGTAGATGATGTCGTAATCTCCTGTGACAGCCGTTCGAAGCCTATACCATCCAAAGGCAAAGGCCAGGGCTGAGGCAACTATAATACTTGAAAGGATCATAAATAAAACAATCATCTTCCGCCTCGATTTGGAATTCGGTCAACCGGCCGGCGCATAAACTTACGCTTCGCCTTTTGAGTCCAGGAACTCCCTGTCTTTTTTAATAAAATAGGCCCAGGTGTTTCGGGACATGAGGCAGTAGTCATCTTTACCCAGTTTTTCGAGTATCTCGATACGCAGTTTACGAGCCTCTATATTTTCCGGGTCAGCCTGAATCAGCACGTCCAGGACCTGGAGCCCGAGCTGTGCCTGCCCCTGGTTTTCCAGTTCTTTGGCTCTCTCGATGATTTTATCTGCGCTGCCGATAAGGTTGAAAATTTCTTTTTTTACTTCTTTTTCCGGGCGAGGCAGAAGATTGGCCGGGTTGTGATCGAAGTATCCGTGGTACCACCGGTAAACGTTGAAGACGAAGAATTCCGGCCTGGAGTAATTGGATTGCAGGTATGGATTTTCCTTGAGATGGTCAGGCAGTTTGACCTGGTGAATCATCTCCGTAATATGCATGTCCTGGTTGATACAGTCCACGACCTGGTCGTGGAGTGAGCGTATGGCTTCAATATTCGCGTCCAGGACCGCCCGGACCTCCTCGCCCTCGTAAGCTACGTTTGTTCCGCCCCCGAAGACGAGCTCCGGTTTCTTGGCTCGAACTTCCTCCAGGGTCTTGGCCCAGCCCAGCGCGAACCGCGTGGGCTTCCAGGGATTGCCGATGTTGGGGAAGCTGCGTATTAAGAGATCGCCGAGGAAGGCGGTCTTGATTTCCGGTATCCAGACCCAGCAGACATCATCGGTCTCAGCGCGGGCGGTGTGAAGTTCAAAGGTTTTTCCGCCCAGGGTAAAGGTCATTTCTCCCAAGAATGTTTTCGTTGGATAGACCCAGTTCCCCCCACGGGGGCGATTTTCCGGAAGATTGAACTGTTGAGCCGCGATTCGGGCTCGGTGCGGGGCGAGCATCTTGTAAGAATCCAGACGGTCGGGCAGGTATTTGTTGGCCGGGACCTCGAGGGGTTCGTCCGCCATGAAGGCCTTGCATCCGCCGACATGATCCAGGTGGCCGTGCGTGTAGATAATGTATTTTACCTTGCCGCCTGTTTCATGGATTTTTTCCAGGGTTTTTGCAGCGGCTTTTATAGAAAGCAGTGTGTCTATCAGCACCACGCCGTCATCCGTGTCCACCCAGCCGCAGCCGGCGATGGGCAGACGGGCGCAATGCACATCCTCCCTGATATCCACAAATGTCAGGGCGGATTCAGGAACCTGAATAATCTGCATGGGCTGTACGCCTTCGTTTTTATCGCTTATACTCTCGTTTTCCATAATTTTCTCCTGTTGATAGATTCATTAGCCTTATCCTATGATTTTTGATAACGCCTGCTCTTTAAGTGTCCGTCGTCAATAGCACGATTTACAACAAGCATGAAGTAATATTTTTGAGAAGAGCGGAAAACTTGAACAAAGACCCGAGGCAAAAACAAGAAAAATTGATTTATTCCGGCTCAGAAGGTGAGGCAGGGCAGAGAATATGATCCACGGCTTCCACCAGGGAATTTACGAAAATGACCTCCAGCCCCTCGCGGGCTTCCTCGGGTAAATTTCGGAAATCCACTCGATTTTTTTCCGGAAGCAGAACCGTTTTCACACCGGCCCGGCGGGCTGCGAGTATCTTTTCCCGAACTCCGCCTACAGGCAGGAGACGGCCGGACAAGGTCAATTCACCGGTTAAAGCCAGGTCTCGCCGGGCCGGCTGCCCCCTCAGGAGAGAAAGCAAGGCGGCCGCAATGGTCAGACCCGCTGAGGGACCGTCCTTGGGTACGGCTCCGGTAGGAACATGGATATGGATGTCCTTGCCGTTGAAGAAATCATCGCTTAATTTAAACTCCCGGGCGTTGGCCCGGAGATAACTTAAAGCGGCCTGGGCCGATTCCTGCATTATCTCACCTAGAGAGCCGGTCAGGATCAGGTTTGATTTTCCGCGCATGATCGTTGTCTCAACGAAAGCTATCTCACCTCCGTTTTCGGTCCAGAACACCCCGGTTACCACGCCGATGCGGTCAACCGCTTCGGCCATCTCGTGGTAATAACGGCGAGGTCCCAGATATTGTTCAACCATCTCAGGTTTTATCAGAAGCCCGTTTTTCCCCGGCCCGTTGGCCAGCACTTCGCGGGCCAGTTTTCGGCAAAGACGGGCCATCTCTCGTTCCAGGTTTCTCAGGCCCGCCTCCCGGGTATATTCCCGGATGATTTTGAGCACCGCTTCTTCCGTAAACCTCGGGGGGCATTCCAGCAGGCCGTTCTCGTTAATTTGCCTGGGAATAATATGTTTCATGGCCACCTGGACTTTTTCCCTGTCAGTGAATCCGTTGAAATAGAGGACCTCCATCCGGTCAAGCAAGGCCGCGGGGATAGGGTCCACAATGTTGGCCGTAGCAATAAAAAGCACATTGGACAGGTCAAAAGGAACGTCAAGGTAATAATCGGTAAAAGAGCGGTTTTGTTCCGCATCCAGGACTTCAAGCAGGGCCGCGGTCGGATCGCCTTTGAATCCCTGGATAGCTTTATCTGTTTCGTCCAGAAGAAAGACCGGGTTGTTTATCCCGACACGCCGAATTTCTTGGATAATCCGGCCCGGCATGGCCCCGGCGTAAGTGC
>CAZVRN010000243.1:0-5352 GCA_964629485.1 uncultured Thermodesulfobacteriota bacterium
TCACTGACAGCTAAGAATTACAATGTGTTATACTGCTTCGAGTCAGGAACTTCGGGTTAGTAATCATAGGTAGAAAACGACCTGAGGTAAGAAGGGATTGAGACTCTTGGCCGCGAAAAATGAGCGGCCGCTGCAACGTTGCGGTCCTTGTGTTTTTCAATGAACCCCTTGTATTTAATATTACAAGGAGGATTTGAACATGGTTGTATACATCAGGACACAGGGCGCGCGTATCATGAAGGAAGGCCGGCACCTGCTGGTCAAAAAAGACAAAACAACTTACCACACCCTCTTTGTTTATAAGCTTCAGCAGTTACTTCTGTTCGGAAACATTGAAATAACTCACAGCGCCATGATTCAGCTCATGCGCCACAACATTGACACGGTCTTCCTTACGCGAGACGGGCGTTATCTCGGACGCCTCGCCTCGCCTGAATCCAAAAACGTTTTCCTGCATAAAAAGCAATACCAGCTCACTGACGATAAGGACTTCGCTCTGAAATTTTCCCGAAACATCGTGGCCGGCAAGCTGGCTAACATGGTCTCCCTGCTTATGCGGATCAAACGACAGCGTCGGGCCGCGGAAGCCGGAAAGAAAGCCGAGCAAATCCAGTCCCTCCTGCGAAAACTGGAATCCGCGGCCACTATTGACAGCTTGCGGGGATACGAGGGGCAGGCCAGCGCCTTGTATTTCGAGGGCTTTCAACACGGCTTTATCAAGGACATGGGATTCAGAAAACGTTCGAGGCGTCCACCCACCGACCCGGTCAATTCTGTGATGTCCCTCTTGTACACTTTTGTGATGAACCGTGTTTATGCCGGGGTTCGCATGGCCGGTCTGGACCCCTACCCGGGATTTTTACACGCCCTGGATTACGGGCGGTATTCCCTCGTATTGGACCTCATGGAAGAAATGCGGACCATCATTGCCGACACGTTGACTCTATCTCTTTTTAACCTTGGTATTCTCAAACATACGGATTTCAAACTTGAAAAACCTGACCCGGAGGCGGCTGAGTCAAACCCGGATCAAGCTGATCCGGATGTAAGTAAGGATCCGCTCGGGTTGATTTTAAACAACGATGATTCGGCCCCCTATTTTGACCTGCCTGAGCAAAACATGGAAAAAAAGCCGGTTTCAGCAGAAACAGCGGACGGGAAGTACCCCGTCAAATTGCATGAGGCCGCGTTCCACAGGGTTCTTGATGCTTTTGAAAAAAAGCTGGCCGCGAAATTTTATCACCCGAGAGCCGAACGGCAGCTTACCTATGCGGATGCAATTAATTTTCAGGCCGCCCACTGCCGCCAGGTTATGGAGGGGGAGGCTGACGCCTATCAGCCTCTCTTGCTGAAATGATTATCCTGGTTACCTACGATATCACCGATCCCAAGCGTCTCAGAAGGACTCACAAGTTTTTAAAAGACTTCGGTATAAACACACAAAAATCCGTCTTTGAATGTCCCATGGACGACAGGACACTCAAGCGTATTCGGAGTTATTGCAAGGAAAATCTGGAACTGTCAAGCGATTCAGTCAGGATCTATAAAATCTGCTCTTCATGCCTTGAAAAAGTCGTGATCTCCGGGCGCGGTTTGAAGCTCACTCAATTCGATTTTATGGTGGTTTGAAATGCGTATGATTGTCGCTTATGATATCGCCCACGAAAGACGGCTCAACAGGACGGCCAAGGTCATCAAGGATTACGGACAGAGAGTTCAAAAATCAATTTTTGAAGTCAAGGTGACCCAGGCACGTTTCGCGCAAATGAAATCCCGCATAGAAGATAAGATTGAGCCCATGGAAGACGCGGTGAAATATTTTCCGCTGTGCGAAAAGTGCGCCGGGACTATCGAGGTTATTGGCCGCGGGGTTTATATTGACCCGGATGAGGAGTATTATGTCCTATAGACCCAGAACAGGAATAATGGAGGGAGCCTTATGAAAAAAGCGCTTATTTTAACGGTGGGAACGGGTACCGGGAGCGAGACCGATATCGTAAAGCCTCTGGTGAAGACCATTGAGAATAGCAATCCGGATTTTACCGCCTTTCTTGTTTCTTCAACCAGCCGGAATAACGCTGAAATGATCGTTGAGGAAGCTGGTCTTGAAAAATCGGCCTATCACATTGAGCAAGTCCCTGATGAAAACGACCTCGAAGTTGTGTTCAAAACCAGCAACGAGGTAATCCGAAAGCTTATGAAAAGGGGGTTCCCCTGCGACAAGATCGCGGTGGATTACACCAGCGGGACCAAGGCCATGACCGGCGGACTCGTCCTCTCCGCCGTGTCTAATAATTGCGGCGAGCTCAAATATATTACCGGAAAAAGAGACCCGAATAAAAAAATCGTGATTTCCGGGACTGAAAAACATTTATCTTTCGCACCCTCAGCGATTTTTGCTTACAGGGAGACACAACTCGCGCAGCAATTCATCCGGGATTACCGCTTCAGCGCGGCTCTTGAACTCCTGAAAACTATAAATCCGGCCTTGCTTGATGAATATGAAAATCGCTTGATCGAGAACCTGAAATTTGCGGCTAAAGCTTACCAATTCTGGGACAAGTTTGACCATGCCTGTTTTCGCGGAGAATACAGTAAAATCAAATTCGATCAACCAGAATTGATAGACTTCAAAATAAGCGCTGAAACGAAAAAGCGCATCGCGAATATGATCAATAATATGAAGCGGAAGGTATTATCTGAAGATATACTGGCTGACCTGTATAATAACGCCTTACGCCGGATTGAAGAGGGGAAATTCGACGACGCCGTGGCTCGGCTGTACCGCCTCACGGAAATGCTGGCCCAGTGGGACTTGAAAAATTTTGGAATATCCAGCTCGGATGTAGACCTGGAAAAAGTGCCTGCATCTTTGAGGCCCGAACTGGAAACCTGCCGTGATGATAGGGATGGCAAAATCAAAATCGGCTTGAAAAAGGCATATTCGATCTTGGTGCGCCTTGGTTCTGACCTGGGTAAAAATTTTTCAGAGCACAAGAATATTCGGGGGCTTCTTGAATACCGAAATAACAGCATCCTGGCTCATGGGCTCGAACCGGTTGAAGAAAAAGAATGCCGTTCCTTAATGAATCAGCTCCATGACCTTTTAAGCTCCAATGTCCCGGAGTTTAAAAATCGGGTACAGGACTTGCGTTTTCCCTGGACAGGGCCGTGAACATTATGGTTTGAACGCCAAGTGCTGTTGAAACGTTTTAGCGGTCCTGGGCGAGGTTTCTGCAAAACCATTAACTTTGCTGAAATCACGGAATCAGGCAATGAATTCAGATAAAGCACGAAGTCCTGAAGAAACCTCAAATCAGCCCTCCAAATAAAGCCTGCCTTCCCGGCCCGGCCAGCCTCATTTAACTTATTCAAACTTATTGTAATTTTTAATGTAATATAGTAATTTTACTATAGGAACTAAAAAGACGAATATTTTTTTGCTGAAAACAAAAATTCTGTAGGCTGCTTTATCAGCTTACGCCCTGAAGAGAGCCGTTTCTTGACGATATTGACCGGATGATCAAGATGATCAATTGGAAGGAGGTGGGAAAGCTATTAAAAAAAGAAATATCCTGAGAAAATAATTTCAGTATGTCTCAAACAGGGGGACCGTTCCAGTAAGTTAAGTAAGCTAAGTCGATTCAGGAACAAGCATCATTAGGAGAAGAGCAATGCAGGACGATACCGAATCAGAACAGATGTTGCTGGCAAGTGAACTTGACAAGGCCCCCACTCATATCGCCGGGCTGGACGAGGTTCTGGCGGGAGGGCTGCCCCGGGGCCGGACCACCGTGATTCATGGCGGGCCCGGATCAGGCAAGACCGTGCTGGGGCTGGAGTTTCTTTATCGGGGCGCCCTGGCCGGTGAACCGGGGATCTTCGTGGGGTTTGAGGAGCCTCTCGAACAGCTCCGGCAAAACGCCGCTACCCTGGGCTGGGACCTGGCTTCTTTGGAGAAGGAAAACCGCCTTTTCTTGCTGGGCGGACACATTAAACCGGATACGCTGGTGAGCGGTGAATTCAGTCTTAAGGGTCTCCTGGCCGCCGCTTCCGGCAAGAGCAGGGAAATAGGCGCCAGACGTATTGTCATTGACGCCCTGGAGGTGGCCTTGCGCCTGTTCGATACCCCGCGGCAGGTACGAAATGAAATGCACGCCCTGAACGATTGGCTGCAGTCTTCCGGCTTGACGGTTGTCATGACTGTGCGGCCCTCGAGCCGGGGAAGCGCCTCGGTTTATGAGGATTTTTTTGATTCCATGGGCGATTGCGTGATCCGATTGGAAGCCCGGGTTGCCGACCAGGTGACCACCAGGCGGTTACGGGTGATCAAGTATCGCGGTTCCAGGTTCGGCCGCAATAAATACCCTTATGTAATCACGGAAACAGGCTTGTATATGGCTCCGATCTCCAGGGTGGGGCTGCGACACAAACCCTTGGGCGAGAAGATACCCACCGGTCTGGACAGGCTGGATGCTATCCTGGACGGCGGATATCGCCGCGGCGCCTGCATCCTTTTCGCCGGGCTGCCAGGCACCGGCAAAACATTGCTGGCCGGCACCTTTGCCGACGCCGCCTGCAGCCGCGGAGAGAAGGTGCTTTATGTGAGTTTCGAGGAATCCGAGGCGGCCATGACCGGAAACATGCTCAGTGCGGGCATGAATTTGAGGCCCCACAGCGAATCGGACCGGCTGGCGTTTTTGACCAGCATGCCTGAAGCCATGGGTGTTGAAGAGCACCTCGTCCGGTTCATGGCCCGGCTCGATGAATTCGAGCCACAGCACGTGGTGGTGGACGCCATTTCGGCCTGTGAACGCATGGGCAGCGCGCAGAGCGCTTTCGAATACCTGATGCGCATCCTTAATGCCTGCAAAGAACGAGGCATTACTATCCTGCTGGTCAACCAGGCCTCTGGTACCAAGGATTACATGGAAATATCGGGAAACGGCATCTCATCCATAGTGGATACGGTCATTTTTCTTTTTTACGTGGAAGAGTCCGGCGAAACCAACCGGGTTTTCGAGGTGCTCAAGTCACGCGGGTCGGCCCATTCAAACCAGAAACGGGAATATGTAATTACCGACGACGGCATCCAGATCATGGACGTGTACGTGGGCGAAGGCCAGGTGCTGACCGGAACGGCGCGCCAACTGCAGGAGGCCAGAGATGAGGCCGAGGCCAAGCGTCTGGCCACTGAAATACAGGCCAAGGAACTGGAGCTTGAGCGCCTTAAACTTATGCGGGAGCAAGCCCTAAAGGGCATGGCCATACGCGCCGCCATGCGCGACAAAGACACCGCCGACGCGTGGCGGGAATCCGGCCCGGATCTCCCCGGCGGGACCAGGGGCTAGG
>CAZVRN010000244.1:0-5334 GCA_964629485.1 uncultured Thermodesulfobacteriota bacterium
AATGATAAAAAATGATAGCATTTGGCACTATTCATGTCAAATCAAAAATTACGATAGATATGTATACCCATAATTGGGATCGATAGGTATCACACGGGACAAGGCAAACCCAAACAGCAAAGACGGGGCGCTTTTCGCAAGACCTTTCAATTTATATGGATAAGGAATCAATTTTACAAAATTACTTTTCACCTAGCATGAGAAGAACCCTTATCAGGCCACGATGACGATGCCGGCCAGGGTGCCTTTGGGGATATCTTCCGGCTGAGCGTTGCTTCCAATAGGGTATATGTCCCATCCTTGCGAAGCGACCATTTTGTAAACATCAATGCCAACGGCTTCCATTGAAGGCCTGGCCCTTAAAGAAAGCCGACAGCGTTTTCCTTCCAGAGCCTGGCAGTTTTCCTGCTGGTAACAAAACGTGTGCCGGCACGAACCCGCCCCGAATCCGAAGGCCAGATAATTGCCGTCATAAAAGGCCATGGATTCAATTTCATTCACTATTTTAAAAAGGTCCTGATAGGCCTTTATCCTCTCGGCTATGGTGGCCTTGTCTCTCACAATGACATGGGGAGGAACTTCCTTGATAAAAAAGACGGCCCATTTGTATTTTGTGAGGATCTCTCTTAATTCAGCCGGTTTGATGGTGTGGGGAGGGCAATGGGCGCTGGTGCCATATCCGAAACATCTGGGGATGCGGCACTTCAGCGTTACCCGTTCGTCTACCGGTATCTCCTCCATGTTGACAATCGCCGCCTTTGCAGCCCCCAAATCAAGCGCACTCTGTTTATATTTTTCAAGCTGTTCATAAAGGATGCCTTCATCGCGTTGCAAGCTGATTTTGTTCACTTTTTTCATATAACCTCCTTGAGCATCACTGAAAGATTAACAGATATATATCTGAAATTTTTGCAAAACTTTATCCTTTAGCCGAACTCATTGTCGCCTGCCGCGATTTCAACAAAATTACTGATTTTGCTAAGATCTCAATCTATATAAAACAGCTACTGAAATCAATGACTTTAAAAAAGATTAATTCCTGGCTCCATAATCAAGTTTGATAAAGAGCGTTCATTCAAGTTATATTTTAAACAGATATCCTTATTATGCTCAAACACCCCCATTCATTACGAACAAAAAAGATGCAGCAGGCAGCGAACATAACCCAAAAAGGAAAAACAGGCATCCTGGTTGTAGACGATTCGGCTACTATTCGGTCCCTGATGACCCAGCGTCTTGAAGAGATGGGCTACCTGGCCAAATCGGTTGACAGCGGTGAAAAGGCAATCAGCATCCTGCAAGCAAACGATGCCAGTGTTTTCGAGGTGGTACTTCTTGATCAGATTATGCCCGGCCAAGACGGGATGGCCACCTTCGAGCGGATTAACAGTGAATTTGAAAGCCCGCCGCCGGTCATTATGGTCACGGCTCACGGAAGCATCCACCTGGCTACTGAGTTTATGAAACTGGGCGGATTCGGATTTGTTCAAAAACCAATCGATTTTGACCTATTGAACCTGGAGATTAAACGGGCCCTGGAAAAGATGAAACTCAGGCGGGAACGCGACGAGGCTCTGGCCGCGGGCCGGCTGGCCCGGCAGGCTGCAATTTTAGTCGCTTCGGCTACACGCAGATTTCACGAACCGCTTTCATGGATTCAAGGATACGCCGAAACACTGTTAAAAACAGCTCCCAAGAAAAACCACAAGGTCTTGGGTAAGAAGATTATCGAATCTGCTCAAAAACTTAATAAAGCCATGGATGATGTGATTGAGGCGGCCATACTGGAGAGCGGCGCGGCAAAAATGAAAATCCAGACCGTTTCTCCTCATGAGATTAGGTCATGGCTCCCTTCCGAAATTAAGGATAGGATAAAGGCAAAAAACCTGTCACTGCGGTATGAAATCAATGAGGAACGCTCGTCTTTCATGGCGAACCGGGAGCAATTAAAAAACATCCTGGAACACCTCCTGGAAAATGCAATAAAGTTTACGGACAGAGGCGAAATTATTGTAAAGGTGGAAGAAATTAATGAAAAAATAGCCCTTTCCGTGATTGATACGGGTATTGGAATTAATTCATGGCACCTGCCTACCCTTTTTGACGGGCTGTGGTCCAAAGGGATCGGAGGGCCAGGCCTGTGCATCAACCGTATGTTAGTCGAACTAATGGGGGGCGAGATCTACGTTACAAGTAAATTCGGGCAAGGCACTAATATTACAATTTTACTGCAAAAAGCTTTTAAGCCGGCTAAAAAAACGCTAACTTCGAGAAAGCCTCTGGTCAACAGACAGGGCCGAAACTAAATATACCTTCATGCCTTGACATAAACCGTTCAACTCGAATATAATTAGTTCTTAAATTACCTAGTGGGCATTCAGCACACTGAAGTTTGCACTTTCTCCTGTATTTAAGGAGTTATTTTTTTATTATGGATCTAAGCGACATTTTCAAACGGAGAACCCGATCGCCTCTTAGACCCAGGTCCAGCGATATCATTCAGAACCTATTCCCGAATTTCAGACGCCACCCCCCGCACGGGGGATCGGTTGTTCTGGGAGAAGTCGATCAGTGGGACAAACATATTTTCGTGGTCGGTCAGGAAAAACCAAAGCCTGAAGATTTTAGAACAACTAAAGATTTGGAGAAACTCAACTACGGCATGCTGACCTCGGAAGAGCATTCACATGTTCTGCGTTTCATAAAACACGCGGAAGCTCAAAAACTGGAGAATGCAATCCTCATTACCTTCATTGACACCTACGGCGCTGATATTTCCATGGAGTCGGCCAGACAGTTTCAGGCTTTTTTTATCGCTCATCTTATTAAAACTTTTCTCAACTTAACTATGCCAAGCATCTCAATCATTATCGGAGAAGGCGGCAGCGGCGGGGCCCTGGCCATACAAGTCACTGATCGCCGGGCTCAGATGGACGACGCACTCTACGCTACGGCACCACCGGAAAGTATGGCCGCCATAATCTTCCGTGACCCGACCAAAATCAAGGAAGCCCTGGAAATACTGAAACCCACCGCCACTGAACTGCGCAAGCTTAACGTAATCGACCATATCATCCCCTCACCGAAGAATGTAGCGGACGTAGCCGGTTTTTCCCGAAATATTTCATCCTACCTTGAGCGAACCACCAAGGAGATCTCCAAAATCAAGCTCGAACGCCTTATTAGGGAACGGCGCAACAAGGCCAGATCCTATGGTCTTCCCAGAGAAAAAACCTTCAAACTGATGAAGCTGTTGCTGCCCACCCCGCTCATCAAAAAAAGAGAACAACCTTTACCGAATCTGAAAATATTCACCTATGAAGATGTTATGATGCAGGTCAAACCCGATTATGGCAACGGTTTGAACCTGGTGCCGGACCAGGAATACATCAAGTGCGGTGAAACACATACAGAAGCCGATGCAGGTGAAGAGGGCTGCGGTCAACTCATCCCTCTCCAGGAATACCAGGACAACTTTAATGTATGCCCACACTGCGGCCGGGCCACTGTCATGGGCGCCCTGGGCTGGATCAACTGCCTGACCGACCCGGGAAGCTTTCACGAACTTTACCGCGACCTGACCGCGGACGACCTGCTTGAAGACGGCCAGGTTACAGAAGATTACAAAAAATTTGTCGCCAAACAAGTAAAACGAACTCATTTTAAGGAAGCTCTGGTGACGGGTGAAGGCCGTGTTTTCGGCAATAAAGTGGTCCTGGCCATATGCGAGTTCAAGTTTTCAGGCGGATCTATGGGTGTAGTTTTTGGAGAGAAATTCACGAGGGCGGTTGAATATGCCATCGAGAAACGCTATCCCCTGGTAAGTCTCTGCTGTTCCGGCGGAGCGCGTCTGACTGAAGGCATCATTGCCTTGATGCAGATGGTTAAAACAGTTAACGCTGTGAATATGCTGAAAGAAAACGGATTGCCCTACCTGTCTCTCCTGGGTGATCCGGCCACCGGAGGTGCGATCGCCAGCTTTGCCGCCCTGGGAGACGTTATTATAGCCGAGCCAGGAGCCTTGATCAGTTTTTCCGGGCCACGCGTTTTGAAATCCAGGGGCTTCCCGGTTGACGAAAATGCCTTAAGGGCGGAATCGCTGCAAAAACTGTCCAACAAAATCTTCAGTAACTTAGATTATTTCCATGACATTCGCGGTATCCACGAGGTGGTTCCCAGAAACGAAATGAAGCGTGTTGTTTGTAAGTATTTGGAATTTTATAAAAAATCATGGAGAGGCTCACCAGGGGCCTGATAAGTCCCGGGATCATTCCGGTTCCTTGACAAAGCGATAACCCAGCCCTCTCAGGCTGAGTATGTAAATTGGTTTTTTGGGGTTGGGTTCAAAGTATGACCGCAGCCGGGCGATAAATGTGTCCACCGTCCGGGTGACCATATCGGGCGGATATCCCCAGACTTCCTCAAGGAGTTGCTGCCGGCTCATAGCCTTCCCTTCATGATCAATTAAAACCTTGAGCAAATGAGCTTCTTTAACGGTCAGGGTTCGTTCCTTTCGTTTCACTCCCGTGGCTTTGAGGGTTCTGAAATCAATACGATTGGGCCCAAAAGTATACTGCTCTATAACTTTAGGTTCAGCATACCAGGTCGAACGTCTGAGCATCCCTTTTATCCTCAAAAGAAGTTCTTTCAGATGAAAGGGCTTGGTCAGGTAATCGTCCGCCCCGAGTTCCAGACCTAAAACCCGGTCTGATTCTTCCTGCTTGGCCGTTAAGATGATTACGGGCAGGCGCGGGGTCAATTCGCGTACTCTTTTTAAAATCTCATATCCATTGACGTTAGGTAAAACAAGATCTAAGACAATGAGGTCAAAACCTCCCTGTTCCACTTTATCCATGGCCTCCTTGCCATCGGAGGCCAGTTCGGCCTGATAGCCTTCCGCATTCAAGTTATAGATCAGACCATGGGCAAGGCTGAGTTCATCTTCGACAAGCAGTATGCGAAATTTATTTTTCATAATCATCAATTTCCCGACCTGCTTCCTATGGGTAATATTAAGGTAACAGTCAAACCCTTGCCTGGGCCCGGGCTCGAGGCATAGACTTTTCCGCCCAATGTTCGAATGACATCACGAACGATAAAAAGACCCAATCCCGTTCCCTGGACACCACTTTTTTTAACAGTAGACGAACGGTAGAAAATTTTAAAAATTTTTTTCAACTCCTTGGTTTCGAGTCCAATGCCTTTGTCCGCAAAATCAAGCCTGACGTGATTATTATCTACTTTGAGCCTGATATCAAGGTGAAAATTTTGATTCGAATATTTAATCGCATTGTTGATAATAAATTCTTCGCGCGCCAAACCCACGCCATCATT
>CAZVRN010000245.1:0-5326 GCA_964629485.1 uncultured Thermodesulfobacteriota bacterium
GGTCCTCTCAACGGGCATGGTTATCTTGATTACCGTACCCCGGCCCTCGCGGCTGGTGAGGCCAAAGGAGCTGCCCTGATGCTCTTCAATTATTTTTTTTGATACAGGCAGGCCGAGCCCGGTGCCTTGGCTCTTGGTAGTAAAAAAAGGCGCCATCACTTTTTGAAGCTGTCTTTCAGGTATTCCCGGCCCGTTGTCTGCGATAGATATTTCCAGCTTATCATCCTTCAGCCGGGACTTGACAGACAGGACGCCTTCCTCGCTCATGGCCTCGATACTGTTTTTAATGACATTTAAAAAAACCTGTTTGATTCTGCCCCGGTCTGCTTTTACATAAATTTTTGCGGGGTCAAGGTCCTTGACGAGCTTCAATCCCTTTTTCTTGCAGCTTGACTCAGCCAGGGCGCATGTTTCTTCGAGCAGCATATTGAGATCAACATCCTCGAAGTTAAGGCTGCGGGGCAGGTACAGGTCGTTAAGCTCCTTCAGAAGACCCTCAAGTCTTTCCACTTCCTCGGTAATGATTTTGAGCTTGCCCCGGCTTGTCTTCTCGTCCACTTTTTTCGCTAACTGCCTTGCAAAACCGCCGATCATCATGAGGGGATTTTTAATCTCGTGGGTTACCTCGGCCACAACCTGACCGAGTGCGGCCAAGTGTTCAGTCCGGCGAATCTGGGCCTCGATGGCTTTTCTTTCCGTTAAGTCCCTGACGATAGCCGTAAAGAACAAATGTCCCTCAACCTCGGCCACTGAAAACGAAATCAAGGCCGGGAAGGTCGAGCCGTCTTTTCGAGAAGGGGTCAGTTCCGTGGCATGCCCGATCAGCTTGGGCTCTTTCGCCTCTATGTACCTGAGTACCGCCTCATAATGGTCAGCGGGACATGTAGGCCCCAAAATTACGTTCAAATCCCGCCCAATAACCTCTTGGGCGGAATAACCAAAGGTTTGTTCGGCCGCCTGATTGTAAAAAACCACCTTGTGATTCTCATCTATGGTAACAAAGGCCTCGTTCGCGTTTTCAACCACGCTTTTAAGGATAGCAAGTTCCTCCTGCTCGGACCTCGCGCTTTGGTCCGGAACAAGATCAGCAGTTCCCCTTTTTTCAGGTGTTTCTTTCACAAGTCATTCCCAATTCGAGACAATTCCTCTGAAGCCAGCTCCTTCTTCCTGACGAAGCCTGCATTTTTACCGCGATTTTTAAATTAAAACGCACCCCCAAGCAACGAACGGCCCGGGGAGAATGAATTTTTGTCCGGCCGCAGCGTATCTCGGCCATCTCCCGCCTCTTCTTTTTGTCCGGCCGCAGCGTATCTCGGCCGCCTCCCGCCTCTTCTTTTTGTCCGGCCGCAGCGTATCTCGGCCGCCTCTCACTTCTCCAGCCGGTTTAACTGAAGAGACAATGTCTTGTGATGGTTAAGCTCCTCCTTGATAAGCCGATCGATCATATCCCGCCCCTGGGTTTCCTCTGTGTTGTCCTTCATGGTCAAAAAGAAGACGATGGACTGACCTTCAAACTGAATGGCCAGTTTCAAGGCGTCCTCAACGCTTTTGATGCCTGACAAAAGCCTCTCCAGGTCTTCATCCGACCGAAAGACATGCATTCCGGCCATCATGTTCAAGTATTTATTGATCTCATTGTCCGGGTCCCAGACAGTCGCTTCTTTAGCTGAGACAGGGAGCCTGTTTTTAAGGGCCATGAAATACTCTATGTGCTGAGTTTCGGCCAGGGCCAGTGATTTAAAGGTTTTTATGACTTCAGGGTCATCAAACCTGTCCTGAGCTTTTTCGTAAAAGAGCTTCCCGTTCTCTTCAATCAGGATAGCCATCTTAAAAACTTCATCCGCATTGAAATTATAGAGCATTTTTGTTCTCCCAAACCCGGCAGAGCCGGCGGCTTATAATTTCTGGTTCTCAATAAAAAACAGTAAAAACCTCATCCAGTCTCCTCAATAAAAATTTGATCACTCCTTTTCAAACTCATCCTTGGATGCGCCGCACACTGGGCAGGTCCAGTCATCCGGAAGGTCATCAAAAGCCGTTCCGGGCGAAATCCCGTTGTCCGGGTCTCCTTCCGCAGGATCATAGACATAATCACAAATTCCACATACATAGGTATCCATTGCTTCACCTCCTTATTTATTAGCAGCTACTGCCGGTTAAAACAAGAACAACCTCAGGCTGTTCCCGTATCGAGACCTCTTAAGGGCTTCCTCCTTTAATTGAACTCATTATCATCTTTTGCGATTTCACCAAGGTCACCGGCCCTTAAGGAGTCTGGTTTCACCATGTTATTTTCAATAACTTTTCCCGTCAGGCCGGGACGCGGTATCCGGCCTTTTCCACGGCCTCTTTTATGACCTTCAAATCGACCGGCCTTAACTCATCAAATGTTGCTTCAGCCTTGTCCAGGTCAACCTTAACGTTCTCAAGGCCGTCAATCCCTTCCAGGGCCTTGGTCACGGTCATGACACAGTGCTGACAAGTCATGCCTTCAACTTTTATCGTTGCCACCGTTCACTCCTCCCCGGGGACCAGGCGCAAAAAAGACTAGTCCTTTTTTCTTTTCCTTTTCCAAAAAACTATAATGCCATCCTTGCCGAAGGCGATCTGGACCAGTTCCCAGCCCAGGCGTCCCCGTTCATTCAACATTGCGGTGAGTTTTTCGGCGTGATCATCCGGGACTTCCCGTAATGCGCATTCCGCTGTTTCAGTACAAAAATAAACCAGCCGGTTGAATTCTTCGGCCGCATGCTTTGTTATTTCATACTCAAAGGTTTTCATTTTACCCACCCTGGAAAAATTCCACTACTTTCTTTCTCTTTTTCCTGAATCAGAAACTTTCAGGATTCTTTAGCCTTTCTGTAAAGGGGTGACATGTTTCGCAAAGTTGTAACCACTTTTTCCAAAACTTCCAGGAAGCGGTCAATATCCGTTTCCAGGATTTCCCGGCCGAAAGTAAGAACCAGAGTGCCTTGCGCGTCAGCGAAATCCATGCCGATGGAGACAAGAACGTGTGAGGCCCGAAGCGATCCGGAGGCGCAGGCGGATTTAGTTGAGACGACGATGTCTTCCTCGTCCAGCATCAAGACGATGCTTTCCCCCTCGATGTACTTGAAGGAAGCGGAAACCAGGTTGGGCAGGGAGGTTTCCGGGTGCCCGTTGATATGGATATCATCTATCTTTTCCCTGAGCCCGGCGAGCAGTTTTGCTTTTAATTTCTTTAAATGGCTGAGTCGGGCATCCATATCCCGAAGGGCCAGGTCAGCGGCGACCCCGGCGCCGATAATGCCGATAATGTTTTCGGTCCCGGCCCGCTTGTTGCTTTCCTGGGCCCCGCCGTCAATCAGTGACCAAAGCCCTGTGCCACGCCGAATATAAAGGCCGCCCACCCCAGCCGGGCCGTAAAATTGGTTGGCTGAAAAGCTGAGCAGGTCCACTCCCAGGTCCCGGACGTCGATCGGTACGACCCCGACCGAGGCCACGGCGTCGGTATGAAAAATTACTTTCTTTTCTTTAGTGATTTCAGCAATCTGCTTGATGGGCTGAATGGTGCCGATTTCATTGTTGCTGTGCATTATCGAGACCAGGATTGTCTCATCCGTTATGGCGCGGGCTACATCATCCGGGTTCACCAGGCCATGCTGGTCCACCGGGACCGAGGTAACCCTGTAATCCATCTGCTTCAGCCGGCGAAGGGACTTAAGAACCGCATTATGCTCAATGTTGGAAGTAACGATGTGCCTGCCTTTGCCCGCCTTGGCCCAGGCCACCCCTTTCAGGGCATGATTTATGGACTCGCTTCCGCCGGCGCAAAAGATCACCTCGCCGGGAGAGTCGGCGTTGATAAGCCGCGCCACGGATTCCCGGGCCTTTTCCAGGGCCGTTCTGGCCTGATCGCCCAGTTGGTGAAGGCTCGAGGGGTTGCCATAATTCTTTTTAATGGCCTCGATCATGGCTTCCTGGACTTCAGGCAGAAGCGGGTTGCCTGATATGTAATCTAGATTAATGATGCTCATTTTAGGCCTCGTTCGTAAAAAAAACTTAATGTTCTTCCAGTTCGATGGTTTGCCCGCAGTTCATGCAAAAAGAAGATTTTCCAATATCAGGAGGCAGTTCCGCATCGCAGTAAGGACAGTAACATTTGTCCCCGTGAGTATGTTCGTGCTTTTCCGATTCGGGTTTGGACCGCACCTTGCCGGCTTTTTTATCCTCATAATCCCTGATAGCCAACTGAAGCGCGTCCGCTCCCAGGTTCGAACAATGAAGCTTGTTTTTGGGCAGGCCTTCCAGGGCCTCGGCCACGTCTTTATTGGTTATTTTTTTAGCCTCTTCCAGGGTCTTTCCCTTGGCTATTTCGGTCAGCATGCTGGATACGGCAATGGCAGCCCCGCAACCGAACGTCAGGAACTTGATATCCTCAATGCGTTCATCCCGCACCTTGAGATAAATGGTCATCATGTCGCCGCAAACCGGATTGCCGACTTCCCCGACACCGTCCGCGTCTTTTATCTCCCCCACGTTTCGAGGGTTTTTAAAATGATCTTTGACCGTTTCCGAATACATACCGTGACACCTCCGTTTTACCTATATTAGTTAAATCTAATCACGGACCTGATAAAATTCAAGCCTGCGGTCCCGTTTCAGGCCACGCCTCAACCGGCCTGGCTGGCTGGCTCCTCAGAACCGCTTTTGTGTTGCCTATGATAACCGGTACTCCTCGCGGAGCCTCAGTGAGAGCTCCCGAATCAGGTCAAAAGCCATCTCAACCGTCTTTTCACCGTCCGGGTTGATCAGGCAACAGGTTGCCGGAGAAAGAAGGCTTTTGGATAACAGAAATTGCCGGTCAATTCCCTTACGGGATAAAGCGTCCCACAAGGTTTTCAGCCTTTCTTTAAGAGATTTAAGGCTTTCTTCCTCAAACGGCTCGAAGTTGGTCGGCACGATGCCCCAAACAAGAACAGCGCCTTTTTCCAAAAAACGTTTGACCGCATCTCCGTAAGCGGCGAATATTTCCCCGTTTGAGTACACGTCCAGGGAAAGAATATCCAGGTCCAGGTCCAGCAAAAAATCCCAGTCCGGGTTGCCGCAAAGGTGTACGCCCCTGGGGCGATCAATCATGTCAAAAAAAGCTGACATATCCTCCCGGCCGGCCGTGTCGCTGTAACCGGACAGGCCGCTGAAGAGAAACTGCAGGCCCGGCTCGTCAACAAACATGAAGGCGTCGGCGTTGAGTTCTTTCAGCCTCTTGAGCTGTACGTTCACCCGCTTGGCCAGTATTTCAAGGATAAGGGGGCGTATGGTATCGTCAAAAAGGATGGGGCGTTCA
>CAZVRN010000246.1:0-5276 GCA_964629485.1 uncultured Thermodesulfobacteriota bacterium
CATTTCCTCGGGAAACCTCAACAGCCTGGCCTCCTACCTAGTGCTGGTTAGCGGTGACGTGACCGGCGACAGTATTTACTACGCAATCGGGCGATGGAGCAAAGGAATTATTTTCGGAAAATGGGGGAGATTTCTGGGAATAACGAAGGAGCGTATCGGGCAGCTTGAAACATACTTTTATCATCACAAAGCAAAAAGCCTGTTTATAGGAAAATGGTCACATGCGGTCGGCGCACCAATTTTAGCGGCCGCCGGTTTAGCCAAGGTCCCATATGGAGAATTCCTGGCGATTAATTTCTTGGCCACACTGCCCAAGACACTTCTCCTGCTTCTGATCGGTTTCTATTTCGGCCGGAGCTATAAGAGAATAGCGACATACCTGGACTACACGGCAATCCTCATGATTGCCTTGGCCTTTTTGCTGGTCATCCTTTATATCGTGATGAGGATGATCTCTAAAAATTTTTTCAGCAATAAATAATTTCCTTATGAAAATACTGATTGCCGCTGATACTTATTACCCGCATGTGAACGGTGCTTCTTATTTCGCTCAGCGCCTGGCCCACTATCTGCGACATCGCAAGCATGAAATTCTGGTCATTGCGCCGTCCAGAAAATTTGGCAACGAAGTCTATCATCACTATGATGTGCGGGTGCTCGGTGTTCGTTCGATACCCATTTTTGTTTATAAAAATTTTCGCTTTTCACCACGAGTGCTGCAGGGGAAAACAATCGCAAAGGCTGTTAAGACTTATGCTCCTGAAATCGTCCATGTACAAGGCCATTTTTTTATTTGCAAAGAAGTCCTAAGGACAGCCTGGGACATTGGCCTGCCAACGGTTGGGACTAACCATTTTATGCCTGAAAACCTTTCCCATTATTTTCATCTCCCGGCCTTTGCAAAGGAATGGTTGGAAAGGCTGGGATGGAAGCAGTTCCGGGCTGTTTTCGAGAAAATTGATGTTGTAACAACGCCTACTAAAACGGCCGCGCAACTTCTTCAGCAAATTGGTCTGCAAAGGGAGGTGCTTCCCATCTCATGCGGCATCGACCGAAGCCGGTTTTCCCCTTCGGCAAACGGTACCAGCCTGAAAAGGAAATATAATCTTCCGGAAAATAAAAAAATGCTACTGGTTGTCGGGCGGCTTGATAAAGAAAAAAATATTGATCTTATCCTGCGCGGATTCTCTCGTGTAACCCGTAGAATGAATTTGCACTGCGTCATTGCAGGCAGGGGGGCTGAAGAAAGTCGCCTTAAAGGGCTCGTGCGGACATTGGGTCTTGATGAACATGTAACATTCACCGGTTTTGTACCGGATGAGGACCTGCCCGGTCTTTATGCTGCGACTGACTGTTTTATCATTGCCGGGACAGCGGAACTGCAAAGCATTGTGACCATGGAAGCCATGGCCACCGGTCTGCCTGTAATCGGCGTGCGGGCCATGGCTTTGCCCGAACTGATTCAGCCAGGTATAAATGGATGTCTTTTTGAGGCCGGAGATAAAGACGGCCTTGCTGACTGCATCACAACGGTATTCTCGGATGACTCGCTGCGCAAAGAGATGGGCCGGGCAAGCCTGGCGATCATTGCGAGACATGATATCGAACAAACCATTGATCAATTCGAGATGATTTATAAGCGCCTGATCGCCAAAAGGCAAAATCAGCCAGCCAGGATACCGGCAAGCCCTCCAGCTCATATATAGAGCCTTGCTATTATCTTCACAGCAAATATAACGAATATGCAACCTGAGAGAATCCGGACGAATTAGGAGTAAAGATTGAGACTGAAACAAATACAGATAATCAGCTTGTTAATCTACCTTTTCAAAACTATAAAGGCGCTGAGCAAAAGGCACCCGGTTAAGTCAAGTCTCTTTTTTCTGTGCCTCCTGTTTTTTATTGGAGTGGAAATATGGTTCAACTTTGCCGCTCTGCCAGCTCAAAATTGGATCGCTGAAAACCTGCGAAAAATTCATATCGAGGATTCGAACGATTTTTCTTTTGCGGTTTTTGGCGACAACAAAAGCAGCCACGCCGTTTTTCCGAAACTGCTACGAAAAGTAAACCAGGATCACGATATCAAGTTTGCCATGGATTTAGGTGATCTTGTTTTTGATGGAGAAATGGAAAAATATCGCTATTTCCTTAACCAAATCAGGAAAAATTCCACGTTGCCTCTCTTGACCGCTATCGGCAATCATGAGCTGCGAGAAAAAGGCCGGAGTTTATACTATGATCTGTTCGGTCCGTTTTATTACTCTTTTCAAGTGGGGAAAACATATTTCATCGTCCTGGACGACGCCAACGAGACAGGAATCGATGAGTGGCAGCAGGCCTGGCTTGAAATGGAACTCAGGAAAGCCCGGGAATACACGCACAGATTTGTCTTCATGCATGTTCCGCTGTTTGACCCGCGCGGAGAGCGATATCACCATTGCCTTCCGGAAAAGGAAAGTCGGCGTCTGCTGAAGCTGTTCAAGCAATATAATGTCAGCCGTATATTTGCAGCGCATATACACGGATATTATACAGGGCAATGGGAGGGTGTTCCATATACCATAACCGGCGGCGCCGGGGGTGAGTTGGTCGGTAAAAATCCAAAACATGACTTTTTCCATTATTTAAAAGTGAGCGTAAAAGGAAATACAGTTGACTTGACGGTAGAGCCCGTTCTCTCGCCCGATTATGAATGGCTGGATCGGTTCGGCAGCCTTGCCTGGCTTTATATTTTTTCTTTTATCCGCTTCAATGGAATTCAACTGGCCTTATTTTTACTGATGGCTTATTTGTTGGGGGCAGCCATAAAAACCAAATAGAGACCTCTTAAGAACTTGGGCCTTTAACCGAACTCATTGTCAGTCTCAATTTTAAGTCGGCGATATATTGCTCGCCCAGCTTTTTCCAGGTCGCGCGAGGATTGTAACGGCGAGAGGCTGACCGTCCGGCTACCTGAGATGCCGGCTGCCATCTAACGGGGCGCGCATCCACAGCTCATGGTTCTGGCTGGGCAGAAGCTGGAGGTTGTTCATTTCATATCGTTGCCGGTTTAAGTTGTACCGGTCATAGAACCCCTGTTCAAATTCATAGACCTCTTTGGTATCCGGATCGTACAGCCGTTCCTTACCCAAAATGGCATCGCTTCTTTTCTCGGCCATGATATCATCGACCCGGTTTCTTTTCTCCCAGCCCGACATGATCATGTCCGAAGCTCGGCTCAACGTCTGCCCGGCCTTCATGATACCGGCATAAGTCGCAGCCTGCTGCCTCATGCAATTTTGTACGTAGGATTGATGAACATTAAAGCTCCTGACCGACTTGGTCAGCACGCCGACAAGGGTTCGAAACTCCCTCTTGGGCGCAGTGACGCCGGTGAAAAGAAAGCCGTACCCAATGCCGCCGCCTGGATTACCCGAAAAGGGTATGAGCGGCGCGACAGTGACCAAGAACAGACCTTCGCCCAAGCGGCCGTCCTGCTTAAACAGGGCCCGAATCAGGCCGGTTGCAGCGCCGGCCAGCAGACCCTGCTGAGGGGTAACTGAGATGATGTTCAAACCATCCAGACTGGGGCACTGGGGCATGAATTGCCGCGCTATACGAGTACAGGCGATTGCGTGAAACTGTTTAAGAAAATTCTCGGGAGTAAACGGACAGATCACCGGCATCTCGAACCAAGGCACCGCATAACCGCCCATGCTCATGTATTGCCGGTCAATTCGTTTCTGCCGGGCGACCATGTAAACCGGCCCGACCTGACCGAAATAAAAAATCTGCCTGAGAGGATCTTGCGGATCACGTATAAGAAAGGCAAAGCTGCTACATGCCCCGGCAGTGACGACCGGCCAGCCCCGAGGTTTATCAATGGAGAAAAAACCGCCGTTGTGTCTTTCCAACTTTATTTGAAGCCGCGTGTTTTCACTGGCTCCCCCCTGGATAATCGAACCGCTAATCAATAACATTGTGACTGCAAGCAACAGGACAATCTTTCTCATTCGACCACCATCTTTCTTCTTTTAGCTGAATTAACTTCGGTTATCGCCTTAAAGAAACGGGAGGAAAGGGATTTGACTCGAAACTAATGGCCTCTCTTTTCAATATATCATAATAAATCAAAATATTATTAACAAAGCGAACAGGCTCCGTCCCCCGGCAATAACCATGCTTGGTTTTTTTATAATACTTGGGATAGCGCAGCAAAGGAAGGATCTGTTCCAGCACCGACCAACTGTTCGGGTCAAGATTTCTCTGCACCGCAATTTTCTGCGCATCTTGAATATGGCCCGGCCCGACGTTATAACTGGCCAACGCAATAAGAAGCCTGTCCAAACCTTCAGCCTCACTGTATCTTTCATAGAGTTTCTTGAGGTACTTGACGCCTCCCTCGATGCTTTGTTTCGGGTCAAGGCGGTTCGTGACTCCAACCTCTCTTGCCGTATTTTGGGTAAGCTGCATCAAACCCAATACCCCGGTAAAGCTTTGAGCCCTGGCATTAAAATGAGACTCCTGATAAACTATCGCGGCGATCAATCTCCAATCAAAACCCTGTTTCTCCGCAGCTCGCTGAATAATCATTTTATATCTCGGCAGATGAGTTTTCAGCCGGCGGTGATATTTTTTTAAATCCAGGTAGTCGAATGATTTCGTATTCCCGTAATACTTGTTATAAATTTTTTCAAAGGTACCATCTGCTTTTATCTGTTTGAAAAATAAATTAATTTTTTTCAATAATTTTTTATCCCCTTTCCTTACAGCCCAGGCCAGGGATTGAGGTTTACTTATGGGAAAAGCGATCTTTATATCTGGATAATAACGGCGATTTAAAAGAGCGATATTGGAATCTGCAATGGTGATCTCTATTTCCCTTGCAGCGACCATTCTGATTAGTTCTTCGGTTGGTGTGTCTTCATGGAGCTTTGTCGTAAATTTCATGCCTTCTTTTTTAAGCTGGTTCAAACGTTCTTCATAAGAGGTGCCTCGGCGAACATGGATTGTTTTTCCGTTCAGATCCTCAATTTTCTTTATGCGGTTATTACGGGCGTGAATAATGACCTGCTGCCGGACGGTCAAATAGGCATCTGAAAAATCCATCCGCTTCTTCCGCGATTCAGTGACGGTCAGGCTTGCCGCGATGAAGTCTCCTTTGCCGAGTTTAAAAGCATTGGTCAGCTTCTCCCAGGTTGGTGTTACCACTTTCAAATCGGCATCTAGATACTGGCTAAACATTTTCGCCAAATCATATTCGAAGCCCATGGGATTATTCTGGTAGGTATAGTAGC
>CAZVRN010000247.1:0-5272 GCA_964629485.1 uncultured Thermodesulfobacteriota bacterium
AGCATGGTTCAGGTGCGCCGCGGGTCCGTCTTGACACCGCTGTTTTTGCATGTTACCGATATGCTTGAAGACAAGGGGTGCTTTTATGAATGAAAAAGAAATCAACGATTACCTGGCCGGCCGCCTGGGCATCAAGCCCGAATTGGTGCCTTATTTCATAGATCTTCAGCGCGACAGGGTTATCTTAAACCCTCTTCTGCCCGATTCGGTGCGCCGCCTGGGCCGCGCCATGGGCCTCAAACAGGGCCAGCGCGTCCTTGACCTGGCCTGCGGCAAGGCTGGCGTGTCTCTGCCCCTGGTATTCATCTACAAGGTCGAGCTTCTGGGCGTGGATATCATACCGGAATTCATTCGCCAGGCCTGGTCGCGGGCCGAGGCCTCGGGACTGTATCTTCTCTGCGATTTTATCAACGATGACGCGGCCAGTTTTGCCGAAAAGACCCGGAAGAAATGGGACGCGGTCCTTATGCTGGGAGCTTCATTTATTTGGAACGGGCTTGAAGGCGCTTTAAAGGTCCTGCCCGGGCTCGTTTCCGCGGGCGGGCACCTGGCCGTGGGAGAACCCTATTACAAGCCCGGGGCGCAAAAGCGGCCTGACCGGCCCATTCTTGACAAAGAGGAAATTACAGCCATTATACAAAAGACCGGCCGGATAGTGGAGATTATTGATGACGGGGACGAGGGCTGGCAGTCTTATGTTGAACCGGAAAACAAGGCCCGCAAGAGGATAAAAAAAGAAAATCCCGACCAGGCCGACCTGCACCAGTTTCTCGATGATATGGCCGAGAACCTGGCCTGGGAAGTGAAAAACCTGGGCTGGGCCGTTTGGGTCCTTGAAATTTCATCATGAAAGGCCTTGAATTTTTCAGGTTTTATTCAGCAGGGTATCCACGGCCTGCCTGAATCGAGACCTTAAAAGAACCGGTAATTTCAGACCTCTTAAAAACGAGTAATTTTGTTGAAATTGCGGAATGCTGATAGTAAGTTCGGCTAAAAGCCGAAGTTTGCAAAGGTTTTAAGGAAGGATAAGGGCTTGACTTAAGCCTGATTGTACATAATAATTGGCCGGGAATTCATTTGCTTTGAGAAGATTGATGAAATGACAGCCGGAAAGGCGTGACAGCGGCGTGAAAACCAACCTTGTGACAGGCGGTGCTGGTTTTATTGGTTCAAATTTTGTCCTGGCTCAGCGCGCCGAGAAAAAGGCGCGAATCATCAACCTGGATAAACTGACTTATGCCGGTAACCCAGCCAACCTGGAAAGCCTTAAGCATGACCCTGATTACATCTTCACCCGCGGTGATGTCGCTGATCAGCCGCTGGTGCGCCGTATATTCAAGGAGTACCGGCCTGACGCGGTGGTTCATTTTGCCGCGGAAAGCCATGTGGATCGGTCCATAGTCGGCCCTGACGAGTTTGTTCAGACCAATATCGTGGGAACCTTTCGCCTGCTCGAAGAGGCTCGCGCTTACTGGGCCGGATTAAGCCCTCAAGGCAGGGAATCCTTCAGATTTCTCCACATATCAACGGACGAGGTTTACGGGAGCCTGGGGCCGGACGATCCGCCTTTCACCGAATCTCATGTTTATGCTCCCAACAGCCCCTATTCGGCTTCCAAGGCGGCCAGCGACCACCTTGTCCGCTCCTATCACAAGACGTATGGACTGCCCGTTCTGATCATCAACTGCTCCAATAATTACGGGCCGTTTCAGTTTCCCGAGAAATTAATCCCGCTGATGATCATAAACGCCCTCAAGGGCAAGCCCCTTCCTATCTACGGAGACGGGAAGAACGTCAGGGACTGGGTCTTTGTGGAGGACCATGCGCGGGGGATTGATGCGGTGCTGGAAAAGGGCCGCGTCGGGGAGACATACAATATCGGCGGCCGGAGTGAAAAGACCAACCTGGAAGTTGTTCAGACCATTTGCGGGCTGCTGGACCGGCTTTGCCCTGGCTCATCTTATGTGCCTCATGCGGATCTCATTACCTTTGTCAAGGATCGTCCCGGGCACGACCGGCGTTACGCCATTGATATCAGTAAAATCAATAGGGAACTTGGCTGGGAACCACGGGAGTCATTCGAGAGCGGGTTGGCCAAAACGATTGACTGGTACCTCAACAACGAGGCATGGACAGCATCCGTTACAAGCGGTCAGTACAGAACCTGGATAAAACAGCAGTACGGCATGGATTGATTTCGGCGACCCTGGAGAAGACGAAATGAGTGAATCAAATAATAAACCAGTACCTCAAAAGCCTAGAGCTCACCCGACCAGAAAAGGTATTATTCTTGCCGGCGGCGCCGGAACGAGGCTCTATCCCATAACCAGAGTAGTCTGCAAACAGCTTCTGCCCATATACGACAAACCCATGATTTATTACCCATTGTCCGTTCTGATGCTGGCGGGCATCCGTGAGATTCTTATTATTTCCACGCCGGAAGACCTTCCCAAATTCCAGGTCCTTCTCGGTGACGGCGAGCAGTGGGGAATCAGGCTCTCTTACAAGGAACAGCCCCGGCCGGAAGGCCTGGCCCAGGCATTCATTATCGGTAAGGAATTCATCGGCCCGGATCAGGTCTGCCTTATTTTAGGCGACAATCTGTTTTACAGCTACGGTCTCCAGGGTCTGCTTCGCCGGGCCGCGGAAATTAGAAAAGGGGCCCTTATTTTCGGTTATCGTGTTAAAAATCCAAGCCGCTACGGCGTGGTTGAATTCGATCAATCAGGCCGGGTTCTGAGCATCGAAGAGAAACCCGAGAGGCCCAAGTCAAATTACGTGGTTCCCGGCCTTTATTTTTATGACAACAATGTCGTCTCAATCGCGGAAAATCTGAGGCCTTCAGCCCGGGGAGAGCTGGAAATTACAGACGTGAACCTGGCTTATCTTGAGCGGGGAGAACTCCGGGTGGAACTCCTCGGGCGCGGGGTGGCCTGGCTCGATACCGGGACCCATGAATCCCTGCTCCAGGCCGGCAGATTTATCGAGACGGTTGAAAAACGCCAGGGCTTTAAAGTAGCCTGTGTTGAAGAGGTAGCTTACCGCATGGGTTTTATTGATGCAGACCAGGTGCGCCGTCTGGCGGAAGCCCTTAATGATAATGATTATAGTAAATATTTGCTTGACTTGCTGACCGACCCGAACCTGTTTTAGTTATCCGCGGCCGGGCTATTGATCAGGTCTTAATAAAGATAGCAGCGAAAGCGGCCAGGGCGATAAGCAGGTAAAGAACCGCTCTTCGCGTTTCCTTCCGGGCAAGAGCCTTCAGAACGTGCCTGTTGAATTTTTCATTATCAGCATTTTTGAGATGCTTTGAACGTTTCTTAAAAGCATCGTATGAAATATAGCTGAAAAAAATAATAACAACAGCCTTAATCAGCAGAACCATGATGCAATGTGTTCTCCTTTTATCAGCTCGCTTTCCTTCCGGGGATGGATGCGGACACTACCGGCCGTTCTGGCTCTAAGCACCGGTAAAAATGTTGCGCCAATATCTTACCAAGCTTCAGCTACAATGTACCCATGTTTTTGCCGGCGGTCAACCGTGAATTAAACCATGGTCGTTATAACAATAAAAAGACCTCTCAAGAACTTCGTCTTTTAGTTGAACTCATTGCCAGTCTTCTGCGATTTCAGCAAAATTACTCGTTCTTATTCTTATGAGGTCTTTTTCAGCTAAAAAATTAGCCGATCCCCCGTGAATGAGAGATCAGCCAGCTAACTTCTCTAAAAAATGGCGGAGAGAGATTCGAACCCTCGATGGAGCTTTCGCCCCATACTCGCTTAGCAGGCGAGCAGATGAGATAATTCATTGAGAGCATTTTTATTTAACTCAGAAGGCTTAACCCTCTCAGCGATTCAGCCTTTTCTTTTATTTTCTCAACCGGGAATCGGGGTTTGATGCTAAGCACTCGTTGGGATATCTCGTTTATATTTATTTGTTGACCCCGTTCGTCTAAGTTACGATGCACATATGTAATTGTACTGATTAATTCTAAGTCAGACGCGTTGTATCCGCCAAATTTATCAAGCGCCCAATCAATTTCACCATTGTATTGTTCCAAGAAAACTTTGGCGCGTTGTTTCATTTCATTAGCTTTTTCGCCTAAGCTAATTTCATAACCATACCCTAGCGGATAGTAAAAAATATTCTGTTTCAACTAGTTAGCCTTATCAAAGAAGAGTTGAATCCGGCTACCTGAGACCTCTTCCCAAGGTCAGGGCGATCCCGGACTGTTCACCTCATCCCTTTCAAGAGCTTCAAGAACGCGGGTCATGTCTGCGGCCGGTTCGGCCCGAAATGTCATCTCTACATCTGTGTCCGGATGAAAAAAGCTTATACTTTCGGCATGCAGCATCTGCCTGAGGACCAGTCCTTTCAGCGGTCCGGAGCCCTTCTTCAGCCACCCCAGACCCACGCCGTAAGTCCGATCACCCAGGATGGGGCAGCCTATCGAGGCAAGATGAACGCGGATCTGGTGCGTCCGGCCCGTGTGCAGGTTCAACCGAAGAAGCGAAATTCCCTGGCCGAACCGGCGCAGGACCTTGAAGCATGTCAGGGCCTTGCGGCCCGAACGAGACCGGGTGGACATCTGCTTGCGCCGAACCGGGTGCCTGCCTATGGGTGCGTCAATCCGGCCCTGGTCAGTTTTGGGCCAACTCCGGCAAATGGCCAGGTAATGCTTGGTAATGCGGCCCTTCTTAAACTGGTTCACTAAAGAGCGATGCGCCCTGTCCGTCTTGGCCACGATCATAACGCCCGAGGTATCCTTATCCAAACGATGCACGATCCCGGGCCTTAGCTCACCCCCGACACCGGTCAAATCCCGGCAGGCAGCCAGTAACCCGTGGACCAGGGTCCCGGTTTGATGTCCGGCGGCCGGATGGACCACCAGGCCGGCGGGCTTGTTAACGACGATTATCTCGTGATCCTGGTAAAGTATTTCAAAGGAAATATCCGGTTCCGGGCTCAGGCGGCAGGGTTTCAGGTCCGGTATAAACAATGTGACCAGTTGGCCCCGCTTCAGCTTAAGGCCGGGCTTGGCCGGAGCCTGATCGACCTGGACATGTCCCTGATCAATCAGGGGCTTCAATTGTGAGCGCGAAAGATGGGGGGAGACACCGGCTAAAAAACGGTCCAGCCTTTGGCCGGCCTCGCTGGCCGGGACCTTGTATTGAAAATTTTGGGCCACGCGGATTACTTTATAGGCTCATCACCAGGCGGCGGGCCCGGGCACAATCACGGCCGGGCCATAAATAATTGTAAAGATTT
>CAZVRN010000248.1:0-5220 GCA_964629485.1 uncultured Thermodesulfobacteriota bacterium
TTGGCGTTCCCGGGAGTACCGTTTTCGGGGTGGTGACCTTTTATTCATTTTTCACCATGGTCCCCCGTGGGCGACATACCGTTCGGGTCTGCATGGGTACCGCATGTTTTGTCAAGGGGGCCAATGAAACGCTGAATCGTATCCAACACGAATTCAATGTTCAAGTCGGTCAAACAACGGAGGACAGGAGGTTCACCCTCGAGGCTGTTCGTTGTCTGGGCGCCTGCGGGCTGGCCCCGGTGACTGTTATTGACGGCGTGAGCTACCGCCAGATGACTTCCAATAAAATTATCGATGTTCTCAATCGGTACGAATAAAATTTTATCCGGAGAGTGATTTAATTTAGTATGAGCGAATCAAATACAGAAGGATGGGTAACTCTGCGCCGTGTCGCCCAAATTCTCAAGGCAAAGGTCCTGGCCAGCGAAGATTATCTGGATCGGGAAGTTCAGCATGTGGAATGCACGGATCTTATGAGTCAAGTCCTGGCTTTTGTTCAACCCGGCTATCTTCTTCTCACTGGTCTAACAAATATTCAGGTGGTTAATACGGCCAATATATCAGGTTTAATCGGCGTTGTTTTTGTCAGGGGGCGGCCTCCGGCAATGGAAGCTATCGCTAAGGCCAAAGCTGTCGAATTGCCTCTGCTGCTGACGTCTTATTCGATGTATGAGGCTGCCGGCCGCTTATATATGAATGGTTTGCCCGGCTCAAGCGACTGATGCTTTATCCCCGCCGAGAATTCCCCATCAAGGAGATGGATTTTGTTCGTGCGGGTGAGGCCTCGCTTCAAGTAAAAAAAATACTGCAGGAAATTCACGCTGACGAAGATTTGGTTCGCCGTGCTGCTATTGCTTGTTATGAAGCTGAAATAAACGCTGTTGTCTATGGCCGGGACGGTGTCATGTCGCTAGAAATCGACGAGGATGGAATCTATATTTATGTTGAAGATAAAGGCGATGGCATCCTTGACATCGAACTGGCTATGATGGAAGGGTTTTCTACGGCCACCCCCGAAATACGAGAGATGGGTTTCGGAGCGGGTATGGGTCTGCCTAATATTATGAAAAACGCGGATGAATTTACGATTTCCTCGGCTGTGGGCGAAGGTACACGCCTTAAAATTATCTTTCGTACCGGCTGGAAAAAGACGGAAAATTGATTGGAGGAAAGATTGGGGGGTAAGCATGAGGCTAGCTGACGTGGTACAAAGACTGGAACTCAAAGTGCTTGTTGGAAGCGATTTGCTGGATCGTAAAGTAAGCGGCGGATACGCTGGCGACCTCCTGAGTGACGTCATGGCCAACTCCGCTGCCGGGCAGCTTTGGATAACCATTCAGTCTCACGTCAACATCGTTGCTGTGGGAGTCCTCCGGGAACTGGCCGGGATCATTCTCAGCCAGGATCGGCTTCCGGACGAGGCCACCTTGGTCAGGGCCGAGCAGGAGAAGGTGCCTCTCATACAAAGCAGCCGGTCTACCTTTGAAGTGAGCGGTTTATTATTTAAACTGCTAAACGAATAAAAATGACCGTGTTGTCCGTTTTTCGGGCTGATCTTCACCTGCATACTTGTCTTTCTCCATGCGGAGATTTGGATATGTCGCCGCGCGGCATAGTTGAGGCGGCGCAGAAAAAAAAATTGGATATCATTGCTGTTTGTGATCATAATACGGCGGAGAATGTCGGGGCCGTTTTTCGGGCCGCCGCAGGTGCCGGAAGGCCTAGGGTTTTGGCCGGGCTGGAAATCAGCACGGTTGAGGAAGTTCATATTTTAGCCCTGTTTGATACACCCCGGAAGGCCGAGCGCATGCAAAATTTTGTTTATGCACATCTGCCGCCCCGGACGAATCGGCCGGAAATTTTCGGCGAGCAGGTAGTGGCCAATGAAAACGATGAAGTGGAGGGCTTTAACGACCGGCTTCTCATCGGAGCCACGGACTTGGACCTGGAAAGTGTTGTGGCTGAAATTCATAAACAAAACGGCTTGGCCATTGCCTCTCATGTGGATCGTCAAGCTTTCAGCTTGCTGGGCCAGCTTGGCTTTGTTCCTGAAGGGCTGAATCTGGATGGATTTGAAGTTTCCGCATTCGGTGCGGTTGATAAAATATTGGATCAATACCCAGCTCTGGCCGAACGCCCGTTTATAAGTAATTCGGATGCCCATTACCTGGATGATATCGGGTCTGCCTATACCGAGTATTTTTTGGCTGCGCCGGAACTGGACGAAATAAAAATGGCCTTGCGGGGTGAAGGCGGCAGAAAAATCGGCCGAATAGTTAATAGAAGAAGTTGACTTGCTGGAACTTTCGTTGCATATTCTCGACGTGGTTGAGAACGCATTTAGCGCCGGTGCGACTCTGATAGAGATAGAATTGGAAAAAGATGAAAAACGGGATATATTGAAATTGGTTATATCGGATAATGGATCTGGAATTCCGAAAGAGGTGTTGCCCCAGGTGATGGATCCTTTTTATACCACCAGAACTTCTCGTCGTGTCGGCCTGGGGTTGTCTTTATTAAAACAGGCAGCCGAACAAACAGGTGGCTCATTCAAGATAGATTCCATTTATGGAAGCGGGACAAAAATTGAGGCTGAATTTGGTTTGTCCAATATCGATCGCGCCCCCTTGGGTGATATGCTGGGCACGTTGATGACTTTGATCGTTGGGCGTCCAGAGGTTGATATCTTATATAAGCAGAAAGTAGGCTCGGCTGAATTTATTTTTGATACCCGGGAAATTAAGGCCGCCTTGGAGGGCGTGCCTCTGAGCAACCCCGAAGTGATTAGTTTTTTAAGGGAAAACCTCCAGGAAGGATTGAACGAGCTGGGTTCGATCTGAACTGGACTTCAGGTATTATGAGGAGTGTCTTGTTATGCCCAAATTAAAACTAGAAGATTTGAAAAAAATTAAAAATCAGGTTCACAAGGACAATGCTCTCCGAGAGGGTGGGGCGACAGTGAAAGTTACGGTTCACATGGGAACCTGTGGAATAGCATCCGGCGCCCGTCAGGTTATGGAAGCGCTTATGGATGAGGTTAGTCAGACGGATCGTCAGGATATTGTCGTCACTACCTCGGGATGCATTGGCTTATGCAGCGAAGAACCGATCGTCACGGTTGAGACGTTGGGTGAGGAGCCTATACGTTATCACTTTGTGGATCCCAATAAAATGCGCCAGATTTTTAGGCGTCATGTCCTGGAGGGAGAAGTGCAAGATGAGTTTGTTATGGCCAAGGGCAGTGAGCACTTAGACTGACCAGGTTAAGGAATAAGGAGAGACTAGATGAAAACTTTTCGTTCTCACGCCCTGATATGCGGTGGCACCGGATGTCAATCAGCCGGTAGTCTGGAAGTTAAGGCAGCGCTTGAGGCTGAACTGGAAAAACAAGGATTGTCTGAAGAAGTCAAAGTCGTGGAAACCGGCTGCAATGGATACTGCGCCGCCGGCCCGGTTATGGTTGTCTATCCCGAAGGTCTATTTTACCAGAAACTGACCGTCGATGACGTGCCTGAACTGGTCAGCGAACATTTCCTGAAAGGCCGCCCCGTGGAAAGGCTTTTTTATAAGGAGCCCGAGAAAAAAGAGCTGATTCCCGAAATATTGGACATTCCCTTTTTCGCCCACCAGCGTCTTATTGTTTTACGAAACAAGGGCTTGATTGACGCGGAGAAGATAGACGAATATATTGCCCGAGACGGATATCAGGCCGCCGCAAAGGCGCTTTTGGAAATGTCGCCTGATGAAATTATCGAAGAGATTAAAGCATCAGGCCTCCGGGGCCGTGGTGGAGCCGGGTTCCCAACTGGCCTTAAACTTGAGCTAGGAGCCAAGTCCAAGGCTGAAATTAAATACATGCTCTGTAACGCGGACGAGGGAGATCCCGGCGCCTTCATGGACCGCTCGGTCCTGGAAGCTGATCCCCATGCAGTCCTGGAAGGCATGATCATTGCCGCCAAGGCCAACTCCGCTCACTATGGATATATTTACTGCCGGGCCGAGTATCCGCTGGCCGTGAAAAGATTGAACATTGCTATCGAACAGGCCAGGGAGTATGGGCTTTTAGGCAAGGATATTCTGGGTTCCGGCTTTGATTTTGATCTTGAGGTTTACCAGGGGGCCGGGGCTTTTGTGTGCGGCGAGGAAACGGCCATGATCGCTTCCATAGAAGGCAGGCGGGGCATGCCGCGTCCCAGGCCTCCATTCCCGGGAGAATCCGGAATATTCGGCCATCCCACAGTCAACAGCAATGTCGAAACATACGCCAATATTCCAAAGATTATTTTAAACGGTTCCGAATGGTTCGCCTCTATTGGTACGGAAAAGAGCAAGGGAACCAAGGTCTTTGCCCTGACCGGAGCTGTGAATAATATTGGCCTGGTGGAAGTCCCCATGGGAACCACCCTCCGGACCATTATTTATGATATCGGCGGCGGTATCCCGAACAAGAAAAAATTTAAAGCTGTCCAGCTGGGCGGACCATCGGGCGGATGTATTCCCGAAGAGCACCTTGACCTGCCTTGTGACTACGAGTCCATTGTACAGGCCGGGGCCATTATGGGTTCGGGCGGTATGATCGTCATGGATGAAACTTCCTGTATGGTTGATATGGCCCGCTTTTTCATGGATTTCGTCCAGGATGAATCCTGCGGTAAATGCCCCCCGTGCCGCGAAGGCACCAAGCGCATGCTCGAAATACTGGAAAAAATTTGTAACGGCCAGGGTGAAATAGAAGATATAGCCACGCTTGAGGAACTCAGCACTGAAATCAAATCCGCCGCCCTCTGCGGACTGGGCCAGACCGGACCCAACCCCGTTCTTTCGACGCTCAGGTATTTTCGCGACGAATATGAAGCCCATATTTTGGAAAAACGCTGCCCGGCCAAACGGTGCATAAACCTCCTTAAATTTACCGTAAACGAAGAGAAATGCACCAAGTGCGGAGCCTGCTTCAGGGCCTGTCCCTCAGGAGCGGTGGTCTGGGAGAAGAAGCAAACGGCTTACATAGATCGGGAAAAATGTATACAGTGCTTGAGCTGTTATTCCGCCTGCAGATTCGATGCCATTGATTAGAGACCTTTTAAGAGCCAATAATTTTGTTGAAATTACGGAAGGCGGAAATGAGTTCAGCAAAAGGACGGGGTTCTTAAGAAATCTTAATTAACCCGAAGTTCCTGACTCGAAGCAGTATAACGCATTGTAATTCTTAGCTGTCAGTGA
>CAZVRN010000249.1:0-5156 GCA_964629485.1 uncultured Thermodesulfobacteriota bacterium
CCTGAATCTGCTGCTGATCCTCATCCAATGTAAATTCAGCCATTATTCTCCTCCTAAATGTTTTTAAAGTTGGCAATAATCAATATAACCTCTGTGTCCTTCATTTTAAAATTGTACTCTATAATTCTTAACCTCCTAATATTATTTTGGTTTCAGCCAAACATCATCCAGCATTCCGAGAGGGCGTTCCCTCTGAGTCTGTCCCAACACCGGATGATAAACAGCACCTAATATAGTGCCATGTGTTTCTCACGCAGAAGAAGATAAAAAAGTATAATAATTGCTAAGGGTTAAAAGCGTCTTAGCGGCCAGCTCAAATCCAGGGAAGGTAACTAAACCAGCGGCACGATACCTTTCTTCAGCTTCTTTTAACAAATCCTCTCCCCCGAATGCGTCATCCTTTTCCAAGACAAGAAACATCGGCTTTTTAAGTTCATCTTTAACTTTCAAGGTTTGTTCAATCAGTAAATTGACACTTGGTCTTCCCATGAATCGGTTAAACATCCCGATTTGTTGTAAAAAAATAAGAGCCTGAATTTTAGGGTCTTCGCGCAACAGATGCATGAGCTTTAAAAGCTTGTCTTTGAAAAAAAAATCACGTCCAAGGTCCAATGGATTTTTTACACTGGTACCTTGAGGCGGTATGATTTTTTCCAATTCGTGAATACTTTTTTCGGAAAGATGAGGTACTTTAAGGCCCGCTTTTTCAGCCATATCCGTCATAGTTACACTTCCGCCGCCAGCTCCCCCCAGAATGGCCGCATTATTTCCCTGTGGCAACGGCAAGTTTTGCAAAGCCGACAAAGTACAAACCATCTCGTCAAGCGAATCAACCGGGATGATTCCAACCTGTCGGCATAAGCCCTTCCATAGCCTGTAAGACCCGGCTATAGCCGCGGTATGAGATGCCGTGGCCCGTGATCCTCCTTCTGTCTGACCGCCTTTATATACAACCAAAGGTTTTTTTCTGGTTACAATCTTGGCCACCTTAAAAAATTCCCGGCCGTCTTTTAAGCCTTCCAAGTACGATCCTATGACTTCTGTTTTTTTATCGTGTGCAAGGTATTCTAAAAAGTCATGAGCCTTCAGATCACTGGCATTGCCAAAGCTGACGACTTTACTAAAGCGTAAACCTTTTTTCGAACCTTTCATGATAAAATAACCGGCTAGCTGACCGCTTTGAGAGAAGAATCCAACCGACCCTGGGGCATAAGGGAGAAAAGGCTGAAAGGCAAGGCCGCCATCAGGACAGTAAATTCCCATGCAATTAGGCCCGATAACCCTTACCCCGCCCTTTTTAGCGAGATCAATAAGTTTTTTCTCTATCTCAGCATTTTCAGCCCGCCCGGTTTCACTAAATCCGGCAGTAAAGAGATGAACGAATTTAACCCCTTTGGCAACACAGTCTTCCATGACCTTAAGCACCGCCGAGGCCGGTATGGTGAAAATAGCCAGGTCCACTTCATCCGGGATATCCCGGACAGTAGGATACGATTTAAATCCAAGAGTATCTTGCGCATCGGGGTGCACGGGATAAATTTTCCCTGAAAAATTTTGTACAATTGAACCTTTAATATAATTGTTACCCTGGGCCATTGAACCGCCCTGGGGCGAGGCGCCCACCACTGCCACTCCCTTGGGATAAAAAAGTCGATCTAACATGTGAGACTTTCTTGAAAACATTTTCTGCTCCGATAATCAATTGTTATGAGGATTTTTCAGCCTTAGCTTACATTCCCGGTCCGGCCATAGTTACAGATATCACGCTTGCTCAGTGTGACTTACCATTTGTACATCACTAAATGGCCCATACTGTAACCTCACGTCTTATTTCAAACGCCAGATTCGGGGTTGAAAAAATCCCATTGCAATCAGAAATAATGTTACGAAAACGCCGCCGCCAGCCACTGTAAAAGGAGCGCCAATGACTTGCGCCAAGGCTCCAGCAGGAAGCATTGCCAAAGGCATTATGCCGAAAGTCATCATGTTGATGCTCATCACCCGGCCGATCAATTCCTCGGGAGTATTACTCATAATCAAAGTGCTGTTGAGCGTCATGTACATGGAGTTCCCACCGCCGACAAAAACAAGAAAAGCAGCTCCTATTAGCAGCGACTTTGAAAAACTGAATAGCACCAAACAAACGCCGAAAACAATCCCAACAAAAAATGCCAGCCTGCCCTTATGCTGAAAGTCTCCGAAAGAGGCAAGCAAAGTCGAACCGGTTAACGCGCCGACTCCCACCGCCGACATGAGAAAACCAAAGCCGGTTTCTCCGGCCTTAAATATGGTTTTAGCAAAAACAGGCATAAGCAACTGGTAGGGCATAGCGGTTAAAATCGGAACAATACCTATCAGGAGCAAGGCGAGAATTATTTTATTGCTCCGAACATAACTTAACCCGTCAATAACATCTCTCAAAAGCGGCACCCCGGGCCGGACAGCCATTGGCTTTCCTGGAGGAATCATCCATAAACTGAACACCACCAGGGAGCTGGAGATACTCACCAGCCAATAAACGCCGGTAACCCCGATCACTTTGAGCAAGACACCCGCCAGGGCCGGGGAGGCGATGCGGCAAATATTCAGCGCTGTGGAATTCATGGCTATGGCGTTGAGAAGAGTATCTTTACCCACCAGTTCTAACATAAACGCTTGCCGCCCAGGCAAGTTGAAAGCCATAAATACGCCGGAAACAGCCGAAGCGAGCATGAGGTGCCAGAGGGCAATCATCTTCATGGTAATTAAGATGGTAATTACTAAGGAAGTCAAGCTCATGCCCGATCTGGTTATCAGCATTAATTTTCTTTTTTCGACTCGATCAGCTATGGCCCCGCCATATAATGAAAACAAAAGCATGGGTACCCCAAAGCCTGCACTGACAAGCCCCAGGGCTAAAGGAGAATTGGTCATGGTGTAGACCAGCCAGCCACGGGCAACAATCTGCATTTGCATGGCGTTAAACGCGGCGAGCATACCAAACCAGTACCAGCGGAAATCACGATTTCTTAAAGAAGCAAAAGCGGCTAACCGTGATTTAGAATTTTGGACGGAAACTCCGATATCCGAACACGGACCGTTTATGGCCTGGTTGCGCTCACAGCTCAATTGACTTATCCAAACGACTCATATATTGTTCAGACCCTCTTTGATATTACGGGCCGGGCGGGGAAAGTGTTTATGGAAGGATTGAAGCTCGATATCATATTGTCCTTTATGTCCATATTCAGGTATTATTCGAACCAGCCTGACCTTTACTGTTTTTGGCAGCGCCAGATTCTTTTTTACTCGTGGCCAGCATGCATAGCTTGGTGAGGCCGGTTTTCAGAGCTTCTATTTCTTCAGGCGAAAGCAATCTGTATATAGCCTGCTCGAATCTATCTGTTTGGTTTCTTATTTCCGGCAACAGTATTTTGGCTTCATCGGTTAAAAAAATATGATTTACCCGACGATCCTGAGGGTCGGTTTCCCGCCTGACCAAACCTTTTTCCTCAAGCCGGTCAATAATGTCCATAATGGTTGAGCTGTCTGAAAAAAGCCTCACCACCAATTCCCGGGCTGGCAGTCCATCTTCCTCCAATAACACTTTCAATACCCCATGCTGTCTGACTGTAAGGTCATATCTGCTTAAAAAAGTTGCCAGCCTTTTTTTCAAGACCTTATGAGTTCTGGCTATCAGGTATCCTAAGTATTCTTTCTGAGACATGGAGATTGCTTTACTATTTCCCACTAATAAATATCCGCATAAAATAATGTTACGTATACGTATATTACGGATACAAAAAATGTCAAGCAAAAACCAACTGAAATGCTTAACTTTAGATCAGAGTCTTCTTTCTGTAGTAGGCCTCGGCTACGGCGAGGATAATCTCCCTGCTCAAGCCGATGTACTCAAATGGGTTTGTTATATTTCTCAAAGTATCTTCATCCAGACGATCCGTAACACGTGAATCTGCAAGAAGAACTTCTAAAAAGGTTCGTTTCTCTTTGTAGGCGGTTGTAGCCAACTCGCCCATCAAATCATGAGCTTCCTCTCTGGTCATCGGTTTGTCCGTTCGTCTTTGATCAGTCAGGAATGTCATCACTTGCTGGGCCGTAATTACCCCGAATGTTCTCTCAACTCTTTCTTTTGATCTTTCCTGATTCAGCCCCAAGTGAAATACTGTAGCCGCCATTCTTCTAATGACATGGTCGCTGAACTTGAATGCTGAACTGAATATGTCCCTGTCAGAAGCCGAACCCGTTAAATCCCGGGCATATCTAAACTTACATGAACTCAGGGCTGTCACAAGATTACCACGCATAAGATTGGCAAACGATTCGGCCTGTTCTTCAGCCGTGGGATTTCCGCCGACCATATCCTTGTGAGGCATGGCTGAACTGCCTTTTCTTTTCCTGGGGTTGCCGTCAAAGAATAGACCGACGTCGCTTCCTTTACCCCATGCGAGGTAAAAGGCGATGTTGTTAATGGTTTCCGCTGTTCTGGCCAAACCATACATCACATCGGCCAGGTATTCTCTGCCTGGCACCTGTGCGTTGGCGATCATATGTTTAATTCCAAGGTTCGTACAGTAACTGTCCTGTAGTTCCATTCCGTTTATATCCAGTGCTGTCGCGGAATGATGGTTGCCCGTGGCGTCGGCCCATTTACCCATGATGGAATTGGAATAAACGTATGCCAGGAAATCAAGGTCTGACTGCAGCATTTCCGCGTAAAACACAAAAGGCCTTCCGGCCATAGTGGGAAGAGCATCTATCCAGTGCGTAGTATCCATATGCGGCACATCGATCCATCCCATTGCTTTCTCAATAATGATATCCCGGAAATTCTCCAGCGAATCGCAAATAACTTGAAGAGATTTTTTTATTTGCAACGCCTTTGCCGTTTCCGTTGTATCTGCGCTGGTTCTGGCTTTATTGATATGCGTTGCGGCAGACGCATCAACCTTTTCGGACCAAGCCCTGTTAATGGCTATAACGTCATGTCCGGTATCAGCTTCGATCTCCCGTATCCGCTGTGGATCAACCACACCGGGAAGGGCGGCCTTTTCAAGTTCCGCAGCCTGTTCCGGAGGAATAACCTCTGGATGAAGTTCACTCATGGTCCGGATGGCGGCTGACTGCGCCTGAAGGCTGAACTGAAAGGTCTGTTCCGG
>CAZVRN010000250.1:0-5106 GCA_964629485.1 uncultured Thermodesulfobacteriota bacterium
TTCCTGGCCGGCAAGTCGCTGAAATGGGGCTGGATTTGCTGATCGGGGTCGGTCCTTTGACCGAAATTTTAGTGCGCGCGGCCGAGAAACACGGGCTGCCTCAAAATAAATTGAAATGGTTTGAAAATCAAATGCAGGCCGCGGTTTGGCTTAAAAGCAGGCTGCGGCCTCTTGACCGGGTGTTAATTAAAGGGTCCCGGGGTATGCATCTGGAAACAGTAGTCGATTATCTTGAAAAATCGGAAGGCGGCCAGGCATGATCTATCATCTTTTCTATCCGTTGCATACCGCCTTTCCGGTGTTTAATGTTTTTCGATACATTACTTTTCGAACCATTTATGCGGCTATTACGGCCCTTGTGCTCTGTTTTATCGTCGCGCCCTGGTTTATTCGGAAAGTGAAGCAATATCAGATTCAGCAGTACATTCAGGATGATGGCCCGGCCACGCACCAAAATAAAGCGGGTACTCCAACCATGGGCGGGATTTTCATCCTTTTTTCATCACTTTTGGCCGCTCTGCTTTGGGCTGATCTAAGCAATGGCTATATCTGGCTTCTAATCTTTGTGGCGGTCACATTCGGCGGGCTCGGGTTTATTGATGATTTTCTTATGCTCAAGAGAAAAAGCAACAAAGGCCTTACCGCGCGGACCAAATTTTTCTGGCAGATTGTTTTCGCCCTGATGGTAGGTGTTTTCCTTTATCTCTATCCCCAGTATGATACTAGATTTTCGGTTCCGTTTTTCAAGGGCGTCAGACCTGATCTCGGTATCGGTTATGTGGTCATTGTCCTTCTCGTCGTCGTCGGCACCTCGAATGCCGTTAATCTGACCGACGGTCTTGATGGACTGGCTATCGGTCCTTTCCTGATCGCCATGGGTACCTATCTGATCTTCGCCTACCTTGCCGGCCACAGTAAAATCGCCGCGTATCTGCAAATTCCTTACTCACCCGGCGTGGGCGAAGTCACCGTTGTCTGCGGGGCCCTGGCTGGAGCCAGTATTGGCTTTTTATGGTTCAATACCTATCCGGCCCAGATATTTATGGGTGATGTCGGGTCCCTGCCATTGGGTGCCTTGCTCGGTACGGTTGCCCTGCTGGTAAAACAGGAACTTCTCCTTATTCTCGTGGGCGGCATTTTTGTTATTGAAACCATATCGGTCATTTTGCAGGTTACTTTTTTCAAGGCTACAAACGGGAAACGAATTTTTCGCATGGCTCCGGTGCATCATCATTTTGAACTCAAGGGCTGGCCGGAGCCGAAGGTTATTGTCAGGTTCTGGATCATAGCTGGCATCCTGAGCCTGGTGGCTATCAGTACCTTAAAATTAAGGTAGGGGATATCAATGGTTAAGGGAGTCCGTCTTTTCTGGCAGCATTTTTTCAACCCGTTGCATCTTTACTGCCGCCTTGTTGATTTGGGTTTACCGGAGAATTTTTCTCGGCGAATATGCTCGTTTTACGAACGGATCATCATGGGAAAGGGTCGGCGCGCTTGATTTGTGAGGCCCAAATAATGAACACCTCCTCGCTCTCTGACCAGCGGGTTGTAGTGGTCGGCCTTGCCAGAACAGGGCTGGCCCTGGCTGAATTTCTTCTCAACCAGGGCGCGAAAGTCATTGGTACAGACATAATGTCGGCCGGGGCCTTGGATAAACAGGTTCAAGAACTGGCTGAAAGGGGCGTAGTGCTTGAACTGGGCGGTCACCGGGACGAAACCTTTTTAGAGGCAGACCTGATTGTGGTCAGCCCGGGCGTACCGGCTGATATTGAGCCGCTTAAGAAAGCTGCGGCCAGGGGCGTGCCCATAACCGGGGAACTTGAATTTGCGGCGCGATTTGTAACGGTGCCTCTCATTGCCGTCACCGGGACCAATGGCAAGTCCACAACGACCAGCCTTATTGGGGAGATACTTCGCGCAGCCGGTCGAAAGGTCTTTGTGGGCGGAAACATTGGGAATCCGCTCATCAATTTCGCAAAGAGCCGGGAAAAAATCGAACTCGCGGTGGTTGAGGTTTCCAGCTTTCAACTGGAAGGTGCCATCTCCTTTCATCCGCAGATAGCCATCCATCTCAACCTGACCCCGGATCACCTGGATCGGCATAAAGGCTTTAAGGCCTATGCCGAGGCCAAGGCCCGGATTTTTGCCTGCCAGGAACCTGAAGACACGGCCATTTTAAATGCTGACGATAACCATGTCGCCGGGATAAAGACGCGGGCCGGACGACTCCTGTTCAGCCGAAAAAAGAGGGTTGAGGATGGGGCTTATATTGAAGGGGATGAGATAGTCCTCGTTCAGAATAATCGCCTTATTGATGCAGTATCCACCCGAAAATTTTATCTGACCGGCGGCCATAATCAGGAAAATATCATGGCCGCTCTGCTGGCGACCAGGGCCTTGGGGATTAGAAATGAAATCGCCTTCAAAACAGTTGCGGCTTTCAAAGGCCTGCCGCACCGGATCGAGTTCATCGGCCGTTACAATGGAGTTCGTTATTACAATGACTCCAAGGCCACCAACGTGGGAGCGGTTATAAAATCCCTGGACGCTTTTAGCGAGCCGGTCCTCCTCATCGCGGGCGGCAGGGATAAGGACAGTGATTTTACCTTGCTTCGGCCGGCGGTGAGTCAAAAAGTAAAGCTTCTGATTCTCATGGGCGAAGCCCGGGAGAAGATGGCTAAAGCCCTGGCCGGAACAGCCGAAACTGTTTTGGTCAAAGATATGGCCGAGGCGGTTGCCGTGGCTCGGAAGGAGGCAAGACCGGGGCAGGTGGTTCTGCTGGCCCCGGCTTGCGCAAGTTTTGACATGTTTCGAGACTATACCCATAGAGGCCGGGTCTTTACTGAACTGGTTCAAGGCGGAGGCGCATAATGGCCCAGAAAGAAGCAACGGGTCAATGGGATTATGTCCTGCTGCTGACCACGCTGCTCCTGGTTGGAGGGGGGCTGGTGATGGTCCTTTCGGCCAGTTCCTTTCTGGCTGAGAAACGCTTCAATGACGCTTACTTCTTTTTTAAACCTCAATTGGCGTATGTTTTTTTCGGGCTGGCTTTGATGATGATCCTGAAAAATATTCCTTATCAGTTTTTCTGCCGCCTGGCTTACTTCTGGTTGTTTATCGCCATTGCAGGCCTGATTCTTGTCTTTGTCCCGGGTGTCGGAAAAGAGGTCAGCGGGTCATCCCGATGGGTGCGTTTGGGCTTTATATCCGGCCAGCCGTCGGAGTTTGCCAAGTTTGCCCTGGTCACGCTCCTGGCCTCATCTCTGGCCGCGAAGCAGGAAAAAATCAAGAGTTTTGCCTATGGCCTGGCGCCGCATCTTATCGTGCTGGGGATTTTTTTCGGACTGATTGTAATGGAGCCGGATTTAGGTACGTCTCTGATATTAGTTGTTATTACAATGAGTTTGCTTTTCGTGGCCGGGGTTCGCGTTTCGTATCTTCTTGCTCTATTTAGTATGCTCATTCCGGTCATTGCCTTTTTGATCATGCGGCACGGGTATCAGCTTAGAAGAATCATGGCCTTCCTTGCTCCCTGGGACGATCCCTTTGGCGCCGGATATCATATTATTCATTCCTTTTATGCCTTTAGCCTGGGCGGACTGACCGGGGTCGGACCGGGCGCGGGGCGCGAAAAGTTGTTTTTTCTGCCTGAACCTCATACGGATTTTATCTTTTCCGTTGTCGGGGAGGAATGGGGGTTTATCGGGGTAACCGTGGTATCGCTTCTTTTTCTTTGCCTCGTCTGGCGGGGCATAGTTATCGCCCTGAACGCCTATGATTTGGAAGGAACATACCTGGCCTTGGGCTTGACCCTGATTATCGGCGTGCAGGCGTTTTTGAACATGTTTATTGTGACCGGGCTTTTACCGACCAAGGGCCTGGCTTTGCCGTTTTTCAGCTATGGCGGTTCTTCCTTGGTTATGAACTTTGTTTGCGTGGGCATTCTGATGAACATAGCTGCGCAGGGAAAATGATGAGGACATTATTAATGTTCAGGCTTCTCATGGCAGCGGGCGGGACCGGCGGGCATCTTTTTCCGGCCGTGGCCCTGGCCGAGGAATTCATGCGCCGGGAAGTGGAGACAGAGGTCCTTTTTGTGGGTACAGGCCGGCCGGTGGAAAAAGAAATTCTCGGCCCGCGCGGCTTTACAGTCCGGAAAATAACAGCCGCCGGTTTCATGGGAAAATCTCTGCCAGCCCGTCTGCTTTCCCTGACTGAAGTGCCAGTCGGCCTGGTCCAGTCCGCCGGTATACTTCGGAGCTTTAAACCGCATCTGCTCTTCTGTCTCGGCGGGTATTCATCAGGACCGGTGGGCCTGACTGCGAAAACCCTGGGTGTGCCCACGGCTGTTCATGAACAAAATTCCATCCCTGGCATGACCACTCGGATCCTCGGGCGTCTGGCCGATTTGATTTTCATTAGCTTTGAATCCACAAAAAAGTTTTTCCCGCCGGCCAAAACTCATCTGACCGGCAATCCGTTGCGTCAGGAGATAATGAAGCTTGGGCAGAGCGAAGCCGGGAAAAAAACAGAAGGTTTTGTTCTTCTTGTCTTGGGTGGAAGCCAGGGAGCTCACGCCATCAACATGGCTGTGGTTGAATCTATGAGAGAGCTGGCTCAAAAAGGCCCGAAATTTTCCATCATTCACCAGACTGGAACGGCGGACTACGAAACCATCCGCCGGGCTTACCAGGATATGAACATCAAGGCAGAGGTTCATCCTTTTATCCATGACATGGGACAGGCTTATCAGAAGGCGGATTTGGTTATCAGCCGCGCCGGTGCGCTGACAGTGGCCGAAGTGGCAGCTTCAGGCAGACCGGCCATTTTTATCCCCTTGCCAACGGCGGCCAAAAATCACCAGGAGATTAACGCCCTCTCTCTCGTTGAGTCAGGCGGAGCCGAAATGGTTAGGCAAAAAGACCTGACCCCGGTTCTTTTAGCCGGTAAGCTGCTCGGTTATATGGACAATCCGGAAAGGCTGAGCAAAATGGGGCGGCTGGCCAGGGAAGCGGCCAGGCCGTTCGCCGCACGCGAGATTTGTGATATCTGCCTCGATTATCTTGCGAAGAAGAAAGGCCGTCAGGCTAAGTAAAATATGTTTAA
>CAZVRN010000251.1:0-5065 GCA_964629485.1 uncultured Thermodesulfobacteriota bacterium
ATGGAAACGTTTATCTGTTGGCCTTCTCCAGTCTTATCCCTGTGGAGAATCGCGGCTAACAGAGCTCCAGCCATGTGCATTCCGGTTAGAGGATCAATGTGGTCAACCCCGGAGCGATAGGGGGTTTCATCGCCTAAATAGCCTGTCATGGCCATGTAACCGCTCATGGGTTCTTGAATAACTCCATAGGAATGATAATTGGCCCAGGGGCCGCTGGGACCCCAGCCGTTGATGCTGGCCACTATAATGTCGGGTTTCACCTCTCTTAATACCTCGTAGCCAACACCCAGCCTGTCCATAACCCCTGCGGCATAGTTCTCGAGCACGATGTCGCTAACCTTCACCAGTTCCTTAAACAGCCTTTTGCCCTCGGCTTTGGTAAGATCCAGGCTGACTGACAACTTCTGCCGGTTGAGCATGTTGAAAACGACCTGTTTGTTCCAGGGCTTACCTCCTTCTTTACCTTCAGCATAGGTACCGGAAGAGGCTTTCCTGTCACCCCGAGTCGCGCCGTAGGGAGGTTCAACCTTTATAACCTCAGCACCGAGGTCAGCCAGATGCTGGGTGCAGTGTGGACCGGCCCAGGCCTGTGTACAATCCGCGATTCGGATTCCTTCAAGCGGTAGATTACCCATTATTTATCTCTCCTCTAATTATATTCTCGTCTGGACCAGCTCGATTAGCGTGCCGAATGTGCTTTTGGGATGGAAAAAAGCAACCCTCCATCCCGGCCACCCGACTACCCCGGGCCCGACGACCTTCAGTCCCTGGGCCAGATAAGCTTCAACCTCCGCCTCTATGTCATCCACTTCAAAACAATGATGGTGGACACCTTCACCACGACTTTTTAAGAATTTAGCTATTACACCGTCCTCCGCGATGGGCTCCATAAATTCGACGAATGTATCACCCATTTTGACCCAGCTTGCTTTAAAATCGCCTTCTCCTTCTGGCCGGGGGAAATCCACTTTAAAGGCGGATTCGGCTATCTCTTTAACCTGATCGAGGGAGTTTACTGCGATACCTATATGATCAAGGCGTAAAATCATCTATCTTTCCTCCTGCGCTTATATCGTGCCGTTCTGTCTGAGCGTGGCCAGCTCTTTATCGTTTATGCCTAGGTGTGAACCGTAAATTGTTTCGTTATCCTCGCCCAGCAAAGGTGCCCTGCCCACCTGCCAGGGTGTCCGGCTAAACTGGGCCGGGCCACCTGAATAAACCGCCTTGCCGTGGAACGGGTGCCCTATGGTTTTGTAGAAATGCTGGGATTTAAGCTGCGGACAATCCACCAGGTCATCAACCCCGCGAACCCACCCTGCGGCGGCCCCTCGCTTGGTGTTTAAAAACTTAAAACCATTCTCTTTCCAGTCTTCGAGATCAAGGTCGGCAATAAAGGGAAGCAGATAAACGTCAATTTCATCACTTAAACGGACCCGGGCCCCGTGACTCAGGTACTTGGGGTCTTTAAGTTCCTCAGCTCCCACCATGTTGGCAACATGTTTGAAACTCGAGCCCAGAGTGGCTAAAACTATCCACCCGTTTTTACATCGAAAAACGCCCCAGGGATGGCCTTTTTGGTTCGAGTTGCCCATCCTCGGGGTAATGTGGCCAATAGCCTGATACAGAGCAAGCTGCCATTCCACAATGCCCACTGAATAATCCATGATGGATACGTCAACATGCTTACCCTGGCCGGTTGAATTGGCCTGTCGAACCGCGGCCAAAGTTGGGATAACTGCTGCCTGTCCGCCAGTATACTGGGCTACATCCAGACCCATTTTTAGTGGCTCCCGGTACGGTTCACCGGTAATCTTCATGAGGCCGCTTAAGGCATATTCGGTGATTTCCGCCGCTTTATAGTCCCGATAAGGCCCTGTTTGACCGAAATTTGATATGGAAGTCATTACCAGTTTAGGATTTATTTCGGAAAGTGTGTCATACCCCAGCCCCAGTGACGGCATAACTCTTGGCTCAAAATTCTCTACAAGTATATCCGCATCCTTAATCAATCTCTTGAAAATCTTTACCCCGGACGGAGTCTTAAGATTTAGGGTGATACTCTTCTTGCCCGTGTTGAGATAGAGAAATAACACACTTTTCTCAATATGAGGATCATCACCGACGAATGGACCGAGTCTTCTTGCCCCATCTCCGGTTCCAGGCCTCTCGACCTTAATCACCTCAGCCCCGTACCCGGCAAGAAGTCTGGTACAATAGGGCCCGGCGATGTAATGAGTAACATCCAACACCTTGTACCCGGATAATGCGCCTTCTGACATAACTTTTCTCCCGATTAGTAGTAGATAATATTAACGTCCAAGTTTAATTATACCGTGTCCGGCTCATTCAACGCGTTCTCCAGCGCGTCAACCATTCTGTTTTTCCGGCGGACTTGAGCCTCGAGCGTCTTGATGTCATCTTCGGTCACGCCTTCGTACCTGCGCTGCAGCTTCAAAAAATCCGTAACCGGCCTTTTGTTGCCTTCAGATATTTTAACGGTCCTTTTGAAAACTCCATCTTTATATGACCAGAGCGGTGAAAACCCGGTCTGCACCATCCGCCTTGAAAGTTCCACCACCTGCTCCGGGCTGTATATCCAGCTTACCTGGCACGGGACATATACATGAAGGTATGAAGGCTGGTTTAAAACGGCATCCCTGACTTTAGCCGCCAGATCATGCACGTAAGCCGGCGCGGCCGTGGCCACGTACCGGGCCTGACTGAAAACCATCATCAGCGGCATCTCTCTTTCCATGGTGGGCTTCCCGCCGCGTGCCCTGGTGAAAATCCGGGTGGAAGCTCCAAACGGGGTCATAGCGTCAGCAGCGCTTCCCGCGTTGGCGTAAGCCTGGTTGTCGAGGATGATCCAGGTCAGTTTCTGTTGGCGGTCGAATGAGGCTAAAAAGTCACCCGAACCCATCTCCAGGGCACGCCCATCTCCGGTCATCACCACCAGAGTTCTATCATTCAGGGCGCCCCGGGCCTCGATGGCGGCCTCGATGCCCATCATGCCGCTGCCATCCACTCCTATGCGGCCACCGGTCTGAAGTTCAGACCTCCCACCACCACAACTCCGACCGAACACCATGGCGTTGGGGGTCGATTCGTAGATGGCCCTGAGAATATGCTTGGCCGCCAGCAGGGAACCGCACCCCCGGCATTGCTCGGTGGCGGTCAAAAAATAATTATTCGATTCATTCCAAAAAGACTTTTCGGAAGCTGTCATTTATTTTCTCCTTTTAATGCTGCCTGATTATTCGGCCAATACATGAAGGTTCGGATCGTAACCGATGCCCCGGATGGGCATCCATTCGAGATCTTTTTTCACCTGCCCCTGGTCAACACATTCAAATCCTTCCTCAACAATCTGACTTAAAAGATCAAGAGAGATATGTGCTCCACCTACGCCGATTACCTTACCCATGAGCATGGGCCCCGCGGCCCTGATTTCCGGCTGCATGAACATGGCCGATCCGATCTCGTTGAATAAAGCGGCAATTGAGTTGCGGTCCAGGGTGATGACCAGTCTGGCGTCCTTGATGGCGTTCACGACCTGCTCGGCCGGGAAGGGGCGGAAAGCCCTTATTTTTACGCACCCGATTTTGATGCCCTTTCCCCTGAGTGAGTTGACCACGAATTTAATCATGGGATAAACAATACCCATGGTGACGAGAATCATGTCCGCGTCATCACAAAGGTAGCTTTCGATCAGGCCCACGTGCCGGCTGCCGAACATTTCCCGATACTCTTGGCCTACCGACTCAATGATTCCGGCCGAATCTTCCTCGGCTTTTTTCTGAAGGTATCTTATCTCCATAAACTGCATGCCGCCGAATCCCTGCTGGTAGCGCCGCTGTGTGCATCGCTCTTGCCAGTCCACGGCCAGGTAATCTCTCTCCGGCTTGATGAAATCCGGGGCCGGCAGAAACCGATCGATTTCCGATTGTTCGGGAATATCGACCCGCATTGCGGCATGGGAGGTCTCCCAGCCGTCATACCCGACGATAACCGGCAGCATGACATCTTTATGTTCGCTGATTTTATAGCCCTGAAGAATGGTATCAAAAATGTCCTGGGAATTTTCACAGTAAAACATGAGCCAGCCCATGTCGCGCAGCGTAAGGAAATCATCATGGTCGCAATAGACCGTGGTGGGCGGCTCGAGCGCTCGGCTCGGGCAGACGACCAGCATAGGCAGGCGTGAACTGGCCGCGTAGTGGATTTCAGAAGTGGCCCAGAGAATCCCCTCGGAGTTCATACATAGTATCGAGCGTACACCCAGTCTGGACAACCCTATTTGCATGCTCGAAGCCGACTTTTCATTGTCCGGCAGAATTACCTTGAGGTCCGGAGTTTCGCCTTTATCGACGAATTTCTGAAGGGTTTCCGTTACCTCCATATTCGGTCCCATGGGGAAGGAACTGCCGACCCGCACGTTCGCGCATCGGCCGCCCCAAGCCGCGGCTTCGTTTCCAGTCAAACTCATTCGTTTCATATTCATGATGCGCTCCCTTTCTCTTCTTCAATTTGCATGGCCTGGCCCACGTCTCCCATGGTGATGGCGCTGAATACACATTCCTGAGCACATGTGCCGCAGCTCTTGCAGAAATTGTAATCAAAATGGATTACACCATCCTGCCAGGAGATGGCCCCTTCCGGGCATGAATACGCCGAAAAACATTCCTTGCAGACGCATTTAGACATATCGCAAATCGGGAGCTTAGTACGCCACCTGGCGCTCATGGACTGGGTTATCAGGTGTAAGTCTCCATTCGGTTGCCCGAAAACGGGTGTAATATCCTTCACCTTTTCCATTGGTCTGCCCGGCAGTTTAAGGTCATGAACTACATTGGCCTGCTCAAAGGCATCTTCCAGGCAAAGCACGTTTACTTCGCGCACCTTTTTACTCAAGCGCTCATGAGCCAGAGTGGCCTCTTTCACCGCATCAAGGCTGACCAGATCACCGGTGGCAGCCACGAACAGCCCCAGCGCGGTTATTCCGGAAGGCGCGGGTTGAAGGTTGACTCTTTTGCTAAAGATGGCTTCAGCATCCACCGTGGCCACA
>CAZVRN010000252.1:0-5055 GCA_964629485.1 uncultured Thermodesulfobacteriota bacterium
GGCTATCTCAATTACCTAACCTTCATGTTACCCATGTTTGAGATTACGACATTTTCTGGCTCTTAACAAAATTTACCAATTAAAGTTCGGAGCCTTAACTTGAGCACCAGTCTTGATTCAAGATCTCTTAAGAACTTCCTCCTTTAACCGAACTCGCGGTCAGGCCCGAATTTAACTGATTGAGATACTATCAAATATTCCCGTAGGTTAATTCTTCGCTTACCGCGATTTTGACAAAACAGTGGTTCGGGGGAGGCATCAATAATTGTATTGGCGCCACCGGTCCCTTTTGGTTAAAGACTATTATTCTTAAACCCCGGACTTATCTTGATTTTTCAGGGTGAATAATTTATTCTGAACATATGGCCGGGCGAAAAAGTCTGGCCGGAACGGAACCGAAGTGAAAAAAATGAATAAGGAAGATACTGTCCTTAAAATCGGAATTATCGGTGGTGACGAAACCAGCCGCAACCTGATATTTAAAGCCTATCAGCATAAGGCAAGGCCTATCTCGGCCCGAATCGCCGCCGTGGCCGACCCGGATGAAAACGCCCCGGCCATACTTCTGGCCCGGGAGCTGGGCATGTTCACCACGACTGATTACCATGATTTTTATAACCCCGAACTGGGTATTAACCAGATTTTTATTTTTACGCCTGATGAAAAAATTCTCGAAGATGTTATGAAGACCCGCCCCCCGGATATTTGTTTCGTGGCCCATCCCGGGTCACAAATTTTTTGGGAAATGATTCATAACGACGAAAAAGAGCTCAGGGCTCAGCGGGATGAACTGGAAACTATCATTCATGGCATTCGGGACGGCATTGTTGTCATAGACGACGATTATAATATCATCCAGGCAAATAAACCGCTGCTGGCAAGGATGGGATTTTCCGAGGAAGATGTCGTCGGCCGTAAATGTCATGAAGTTTTTCATCATTCTCTTGCCCCGTGCCGGCCTCCGGAACATCCATGCCCACTTGAATCAGCGAGGAAGCTGGATGAACCTGTTCACGCCATTCACACTCACCAAACACTGGAAGGCGAAGAACGGATTATTGATCTGACTATCCACCCTTTAAAAGATCTGAATGGAAAAATTAACCGTTTTGTCGAAATAATGCGGGATATAACAGAGCGTTATAAAGCTCAAGAGGAGATGACGCATCAACTGGAAAAGGCGATAGAAGAGCGAACGAGGCAGCTTGAGGAGACACACCGCAAACTAATGCAGCAGGATAAAATGACTTCGCTTGGCAAACTGTCCGCCTCAGTCGTTCATGAACTCAATAATCCCTTATCGGGAATACTGACCTTCAACCGCCTGATTCAGCGAACCATCAAGGAAAAACGCCTTTCTGCCGATGTTATGGCGACTATTTTGGACCAGTTAAAGCTCATGGAAACCGAAACAGTCAGATGCTCAAAAATAGTTTCCAATCTTTTGGCCTTTGCCCGCCAATCAAAAATGGAACCGGAGATAGCTCATATCAATGAAATAATTGAGAAAGTGCTTGATTTAAACGCCCACCATTTATCTCTACACCACATTGAAATCATAAAGAAATACCAGCCGAACATACCTCCGCTTTATTGCGGTCTGGATCAAATACAGCAAGTCATAATAAATCTTATCTTTAACGCCACCGAGAGTATGTCAGAAAAAAAGACCCATCAACTGATTTTGGCTACCAATTATAACGAGCAGGAAGACATGATTGAAATCAGGGTTTCAGACACCGGTTCCGGGATTCCGGAATCCAATCTGCCTCATATCTTTGAGCCTTTCTTCACCACCAAACAGGAAGGGAAGGGAGTAGGACTCGGATTGTCGGTAGTTTACGGTATAGTCAAAGAGCACCGCGGCCAAATTGATGTCGAAAAGACCGGCCCGGAAGGCACGACTTTTTTAGTCAAGTTACCGGCACACCACCCTTAACCATGAAAAGGTATTCGAAAATACCAGTAATTTAGGGAAACCGCATGATGAGAAAAAAGATTCGCATTATGGTGGTCGATGACGAGTTAATCGTCAGGGAATCGCTTTCGGGCTGGCTGAAAATGGACGGTTATCAAGTCGATACGGCCGCGAGCGCTCAAGAGGCTCTGGACCTGCTCCAAAAAAGCCATTACAACATCATGTTCCTGGACAACAAGATGCCAGGCATGGACGGGCTTGACCTCCTGGACAAACTGAAAGAGGAAGAGCCCGACATGGCCGTAGTAATGATCACGGCCTACGGTTCTATCGACGGGGCGATCAGGGCCATGAAACAGGGCGCTTATGACTACCTGCTCAAACCATTTGACCCGAACGAAGTCGGAATCCTGGTACAAAAAATAGTTGATTACCAGGGTTTGGCCGAGGAGAATATAATCCTGAAGGACCAGATCCGGGAAAGCAGCCGGCTGGAAAGTCTGATCGGCCAATCAAAGGCCATGCAGAATGTCTTCAAAATGATTCTTGACGTGGCCGAAGCCGATTCGAACATTTTGATCACAGGTGAGACCGGTACTGGCAAAGGTCTGGTGGCCAAGGCCATTCACACCCAGAGCCGGCGTGCTTACGGTCCGTTTATTGCGGTGAACTGCGGGGCGTTTACGGAACATCTTTTGGAAAGTGAACTCTTCGGGCATGAAAAAGGGGCGTTTACTGACGCCTTTTACAGTAAAAAAGGACGGTTCGAGCTTGCCCGGGGGGGGACTCTATTTCTAGATGAAGTAGGCGAAATCAGCATGAAGATGCAGATCGACCTGCTTCGTGTTCTGGAAGAAAAGAAATTTTATCGCGTCGGCGGCGAGCAACCCATTGAAATGGACTGCCGGATTCTGTCGGCCACCAACCGCGAACTCGGGCAGGCCATCCAGGAAGGCACTTTTCGACAGGATCTTTTCTACCGGCTGAATGTCATTACCATCCATGTCCCGCCCTTAAGGGAACGCAAGGAAGACATCCCTCTCCTGGCAAACCATTTCCTGCGCCGATTCGCAAAGGAGATAAACAAACCTGTCGACAATATTTCCAGGGAAGCGCTTGATGAAATGATGCTCTATGATTGGCCGGGCAATGTTCGCGAATTGGAAAATGCGATTGAAAGAGCCGTGGTTGTTGGAAAAGGACGAACGATCCAGGCGGGAAGCCTTCCCTTCTACCAGGAGAAACCATCTTACGTGCCCAAAGACGGCAGTTTAAAAGAGGTGGAAAAAGCTCACATTATCGAAGTCCTCGAAGATACAAGCTGGAATATCACCAAAGCCGCAGCCACCCTGGGTATAGACCGGGTCACACTTTACAATCGTATAAAAAAATACGGCCTTAAGAAACCGAGTGATGCCTGAGGATAAATTTATCGGGCTCAGGCCTTACGGGCAAATCGATTTAGATATTATTGAGGCTTTAGTCGAAGAGTTAAGACAAATATTTCCCTTCCCTGTCAACATCCTTGAAGGCTGCGGCCCTCCTGATTTCGCCTATAATCCGTCCAGACAACAATACCTTGCCAAAGCGATTTTAAATGATTTAGTCGAAAACGCTCCCCCAGGATGCAAACGCATCGTGGGTCTGACCGAGGTAGACCTGTTCATTCCCATCTTGACCTACGTCTATGGCGAGGCCATGCTCCCGGGACAGGCGGCTGTGGTTTCAACTTATCGTCTTTCCGGAAAACATTCAGACAAGCCGGTTCATTTCGGTGTTCTGACAAAGCGGGTGATCAAGGAAGTGGTGCATGAACTGGGGCATACCTTTAACCTGGTTCACTGCGATAACAAAAACTGCGTCATGAGCTTCGCTCATCAACTGGAACACATTGATCAAAAATCGGTTCGATTTTGCCGGTATTGCTCCGTGCTTTTCTCAGACGCACTCGGTCAAAAACTATGACACAGAAACAAGGAACAAGCAGGCCGTTAAACAGCCTCGGCGGCATCCTCCTGGGACTGGCTCTAACCCAGATTCTGGCCACGCTTCACGTTTATTTTTCAAACCAGCACCTTTATGAAAGCGTTACCCTTATTGCCAAGGCAGGTTACCTGCCTGTACCAAACCCGCGCACGGCGATCCACCTTAAAAATTTTGGCCCGGCCTTTTGGGGCGGACTTTTTTTCACCCTGACCCTGGGCGCAGGCTTATCGGTTTTGTCGTTTGCGTGCGCCTTTTTCTGGAGCCGCGTTTTTGACCGCAGCAGGGCCATGCTGGTCCTGCTGTTGATTCTCTGGCTGGGATTTCTCGCGGCGCTGAACAGGCGCGGCGTAAATTTCATGGCCAGTTCATATTTTCTGCTTGTGCCTCCGCTAGTTTTTTTGACAAGCCTGCGGGGCCGAAAGATAGAGGCCGGGCAAAAGACATGGCTTCTAAGAATTATTTATCTGGGCCCCATGGCCGTTTTAGCCCTGCTCTGGTCTTTTCAGCTCAACGGCGATATTTTTATCACCATCAGGGACAACCTGCTCCTGTCGAATGCCATCGGGGAAAAAATCAACAACGCTTACTACCGATACACTCTCTACCCGGCAGAGGTTTTCAAACCCCTGAGCCAGAAAACCTTAAAGACCGCAAGTTACGGGTCCATAAGCCCGCCGTACAGACGGCGTCTGGAAGACAGACTCCTCCGCTGGGACTACCTGGTTATAGATGGAGACAAAAAGGCTGACCTGACGATAAGGATGGATGACGGTTTTCTTGTTTTTTTCAATGAAGGCAAAGAGATACTCAAGGTCAGACCGCGGGATTTTTCCAAAAAACCGGGTGAGATTTTAGGTCAGTTTTCCGCCAAAAGCGATCATTACGGTCTTTTTCGGCAGGCCACCATCTGGTCCCTCATCATGGGCCTCCCGATTATGCTTTATGTTTTCGTCTTTTCTGTCTTGCGCTTTATGACCGGCCTCTGCATGGGCCCCGTGGTGTCTTCCATACTGACCGCGAGCCTCTGCCTGCTCCTGGGCCTGGCCATGCTCGCCCCGGTTGTCCGGGCTAAGAGGAGTCAAGATATTACGGATATCTCCCGGGCTTTAAGTTCCGAATCCTGGCAAAAACGCGTGGGGGCGCTCAAAACA
>CAZVRN010000253.1:0-5054 GCA_964629485.1 uncultured Thermodesulfobacteriota bacterium
GGGAGTCTCCCGTTCGTCTCCAAATGGGTAAAGTGTCCGAAATTGCGCCACCATTCGGCCGGGATCTCTGGTCCATGGCGAAAGAGCATAGTAGTATCGCTGTTTTGCCGGCCTGTCTGTAAACGCGCTCAGGGGGAAGGAAATAAAGACCCCTTTATCTTTATAGCCCCTGTTGAGTGGGCTGACAAAATCCGAAGTGTCAGTAATTGTATACCAAGCCCCGACAGTGAAGTGTTTGAAGGTACGGCCGATATCAATTCGGACGCCCCTATCGCCTGCCAGGAAGCGGCCTATCTTGAGCCCTATTTCAACACCGGATTCGCCGAATGGTTGCCCGTAAAGGTTTAAGAAGAAGGTCCTGTAAGCCCTCTTGTGAATATTGTGAAGCTCAAAATCATTGCTTAAATTTCTTTTCCAGACCAATTCACTTTCGAGGCCTATTCCGTAAGCACCGCCTTGAAAGGACTTAAAGAGCTCTGTTCCAATACCCACGTAGGCCGCCTCGAAGGCGCCTAAACCTAATCTGGCCCGGGCCGTCCCTGGAAGTTCGAAAATCTGGTCGTACCCGTAAGCCGTGAGATGAGGGGATTTCCTGCTCAAGTAATCAATATAATCTGTGTTGGCTGGTTCGGGTTCATTGATTATGGCGGAACTGGAAATATCGTTATAAATGGGAATGGAAAATCGAGCCTGGAAATTACCGCCTTTCCAGGGATATATTGATCCTGTGAGGTCAACGCCAAGTCGGGTTTTAAAGAAACCGGAGGGATCGTCTAAAAGGTTAGCCAGTTGTGGCTTGATTTCAATATACCAGTTTGCCGTTTTGGTACGGGCCTCTTTTGGCGTCGAACCAGCAGGTATGGTAAAATCATGCCAGAGTGTTTCCCTGTCCTGAGCGATTGTGGAAAACTCCAAAAAAGACGTTAGATCAATTGTGCTGTTGATAAAATTTTTCAGATGCTTTCTTGAGGCGGCCATTCCGGTTTGAAAAATTTCGTTGCTTACCAAAACAAGGTAAACGTTTTGAATTCGCTCCGGGGCGACCAAGTCGGCCACATGAAAAGCCCTTCCCAAAGCCAGTCCGGGTGAATTATAGTGATTGTTTTCAACTTCCACCCATAGCTTGGGCCCGGAAATAAACACCTTTGCATGGCTGAAACCGTCTTTTTTAAGGGCTAAACATATAATATCCGCTAGCTCCACGTCATCGGCTCTGGCCGCCCTGCGCAGCATACTTTCCTCTCTGGTTGGCCGCGGTTGTTTTTTCCAGGTCAGGATTCCTTCTGGTTCGAGAGGGAATTGAAAGAGAACACTGGCCGACCATTCCTGCCCCCGGGCGTATGCAGCACTGAAATCAACAAAATTCCATGGAGAATATTTCAGACCAATACTCCAGGGGATCTTCGCCGTGTATCCGCCATCCAGTTTTTCGTATTTAATACTAGTATATTCGAGGGTAAGGCGGAGATTATCCATGATTTGATATTCCAGGCCGCCAAAAAGGGAAAAGTCGGTGTCGTTACTGGTCAGGTACGAAAAAGCAGCATCACTTCCGGAAGCGATTTTTTCCCGTTCCTGTCTGCTTTTCCCGGCAAGCATCCCCTGGCCGAATCCCAGGGTGATATCCAGGGGGCCAATTTGTTTGCTCATGGCAAGATACCGGGAAGTGAAAAGGCCGGTTCCGTGTATATCGGTCGCTCCAATCGCTATGGCTGGCAACGCGAGTTGTTCTTTAAGAAGAAGGAACTTGGCATCAATGGCCTTGTCTTTTAAATTCCCATACCCCGGCTCGAGTGCGGGAAGGTTCTGGATGCCGGTCAGCCTGCCGTTTAATTCAATTCTGTCAAAAAGCCCCAGAGTCGTGTGGAAATAATAATACGGTGAAGAGATTGAACTGCCGATTCGAATATTCCAGTCTGGAAGCACCCGCGCGTTCGGCATGTCCCACAGCCCGCTGTAACCTGCAAAGCTGGAAAGCGGTTTTATAGTTTTTGTATGTTCCGCCAGCGTTATCGCGGGAAATGTTATAAACAAGATCAAACAAAAAAATCCAAGGGTATATTTCATAGGCTGCTCAACAGTGATATATCGGCTCCCTTCCCGGGGTTATTCAAAAAAATATTGATAATGAGCGTATTTAGCCGGATTTTTTTTGGCTAAACAGTGTCTGCATCAGTTCCTTCGGACACCGACGGCGCCGTTTCCATTTCTTGTCTTCTGACATTTTTAATGAATTCAATGAAGAATACGGCCAAAACAGCCATAAAAAAAGAGACCAGAAAGGTCAGCGCGCAGATCATTGTCCTCTTGGGTTTATATTTTGTATCCGGTATAAATGGCTGGTCTAAAACCTTGAAGGCAATCAGTTCAGCGTCTTCTTTTACCTTGGCCAACTCATACTGGGCCCTGAGTTCTGTATAAGCTGAAAGCGCAGCCTGCTGTTCCCGTAATATCTCATTGGCGGAATGATTATCATCCGGGGTCTGGTTCTCCCAGAATTCAACCTCTTTTTTTGTCCTTTGAACTTGTTTTTCCACAAAGATGCGGTTCCTCTTTGCATCAGTGACATAATCCTGATCCAGATATTTTTTTAATTTTTTTGCCACCCCATCCAACACCTTGGAAGCAAAAACCGGGTCGCGATCCACAAAGAAGATTTTGATCAAGCCTGATTTTTCATCATTGTTAACAGAATAAAACTCATCTACCTTCTTGGCCTGAATTGCCTTGATGACCGTTGGGATGTTTTCCGGTTTCTCGGAGCGCCAGGTTTTTTTTTCACTGTCCCATTGATCCGGATAGAATCTTGGCAAGAGATCAAATTTTTCTATGACCCAGGTTTTGAGGGTACGGCTTTTAAGATAGTTTACAATGAGCTGGGATTTGTCATTGCTCGAAATTGAAGGGAGAGATATGAACTGGCCTAATTGATTCAATGTCGATCTTAAAGAACCTGCTGAATTTGCGGATAAAGTCGGCTGGATCACCACTTCAGATCGATAAAGCACCGGTAGCCTGTATAATGTGATATAGACAGCGATAAGGCTGCAAAGGAGGGTAATCCCGCCTATGAACCACTTCCATCGCCAGAGGGTTTTCCAGATAGCAATTAAATCTATTTCATCATCCTGCCTAAGAGATGAGGGAGACAGGTAAACAACCGGTGTTTGATTTGTATTTTCCATAAATATCGTTCAATTTTTATTAAAGTAAAATACTGGCCGTTACTCCAACAGCGATGGTTATCTTGTATATGATGTCAGTTATATCCTTAACCAGTCTTAAATGCGGTATCCGCTCGAGGTTTTCAGGAACAACAATCGTATCTCCCGGCATGAGCTTCATTTTATAGAATCTGCGTGAACTCATTGATGGCAATCCGATAATTTCCCCGTTGGCTTTATGCAGGCTCAGATATTTCTCATCCGCTGTTTTTGACGGGCCGCCCGCAAGTTTTAAATAGTCAGCTAGCGTGGCTTCCGGTTTGTACAGGTATGAATTGGGCGAATAGACGCTCCCCACAACACTGACGAAAGCAGGTTTGGATGGGATAATCAATTTATCCTCGTCCTTCAGTTCAAAATCATAGGCCGAACCTTCGAGGCTTTCCAGGTCCACAAGCTTGATGGCCACACGGCCTGGAAGCCTAATTTTTTTGAGCTCTGAAATATAGGTACTCAGGACCCCTTGCTGTACCGGGGAGATCTGAGCTGCACTTGCTTCGAGTGCTGTAGCGGCATTGCCGACCGTTGCGCTGGAGATACGAAGTTGAAGTTCACTAATTAACTTATTAAAAGCACGCTGCTGAATTACTTGTGCGCTTTTGGAGTAGTATTGGGCTCCGTAGAGGTAAGCGGTTGGCAAAAAGCCTCCGGCGCGTCTGATTAAATCCGAGAGCCTTTCTCCTTTTTTCAAACTGTAAGTGCCAGGAAATCGAACTTCACCTGTAATGCTGACTTCATAGATTTTTCCGGCGTCTTTTACCTGCGGTATATTGACAATATCAAAAGGCTGAAGAGGTTCATCCATTTCTTTGCCAGACAGATCAAATCTAAAGTGCTTGGTCTCAACTTTATTATTAACCACTTTTTGCCTGGTTAATTCCACGAATTTGGAGCCGGTCAATTTTTTCAATCCACCTCCAAGCGCGATAAGGTCACGCGGAGTTATTCCTGGTTTGTACCGAAATTGGCCAGGCCGCCAGACAGCCCCTCTTAAGTATACGAAATTTTGAATTCCGAACTCCATTTTAGAAAGGATTCTGATCTCATCGTGAGCTTTAAGAGGAAAGTCTGTTTTTCCGGACCAGATATCGGGTAAAGAAATTTTTTCTTCCTTGAACTCCGTCGTTCGAGGATTATATCGGCGTAAGAGGGCGTAGTCTGTGATTGCCTCCGGCTTGAGCATTTCAGGGCGCGGAATAACATCGGAGATTTTCATTCCTTCATGATAGGTTAGTTCAAATGGGTCCCAGACGTGGCCTGAAATCTTGATTGTTTTGGGAAATTTTTGGGCAATATAACGGACTTCCACCAGGTCACCGTCTTTTACATGAACCTTAGCCGCGCTTGGATCACCCAGAGTGACATCCACCACGCTAAGAGCTTGATTATTTTTGAAACGGCGTATATTAAGTTTAGCCTGCGCTTGAGACATGGCGCGGCCCGCCAGCGCCAGCACCTCATTCAAGCTGGTGGATTTATTTTTCATTTCAAATATTGCCGGCCTGCGTACTGCCCCGACCACTGCCACGGTGGGGCCGATATAGGGTACATGAACAACATCCCGGTCTTCCAGGAGAACATCATTGGTGATATCACCCTTAAGAATTATGTCATATAGATCCAGGCGGCGGTAAAGTTTGCCTTTGCGGTAGACCATTATATTTCTCAGTGATCCAACCTTAAGAGGGCCGCCGGCGTTGTTTAGAGCGGTCAGTACTGTGGCAAAAGCAGGTACAATCGTAAGCCCCGGTTTTTTCACCTGCCCCACTACATAAATTTCCAGGCTTCTCGGCTCAATAACAGTAAGATTCAGATGAATTCCCTGGATGT
>CAZVRN010000254.1:0-5046 GCA_964629485.1 uncultured Thermodesulfobacteriota bacterium
CAATGGTCAACAGATCAACCTTGGCCATGGAGGACCATTTGATGGCCATGGCCAGCTCACGCATGGGATAAGCACCGGTCTTCAGTGTAACGCGTTTAGCGCCTAAAGCGCGCAACCGCTCGACTTCCTTGACAAAACTTTCCTCATCCACAAAACCCAGGCGAGAGTGTCTTTCAAACTGCTTGATCGCGCCCGCTTTGAAGGCGGCCCGGTTAGACGGGATTTCAGGGTCCGGCGTAATGATGTACCCGCGCTTCTTCAGCTCGATAGCCCTTTCCAGGGAATCGACCTTGATTTCACCACCGATACATTTAGCGCCCTGGCCCCACTTTAACTCGATTGTTTCCACACCCAGCTTGTCGATGACGTACTCAGCCACTCCGAGCCTGGTATCTTCCACGTTCATCTGAACCAGGATGTCTCCGTAGCCGCTATGATAGCGGCGATACAGATCCACCCTGCGGCGCATATCCGGTGATTCCTTGATTTTGCCGTTGCCATCCAGCTCCAGTTTCGGATCGATTCCGCAAACATTCTCACCGCAAACCAGGCTGATGCCCGTAATGGCCGCTCCGATAGCGAAATGCTCCCAGTTCTTCCTGGCGATTTCCGTACTGCCCAAAGCGCCGGTAAAAATCGGAATCTTCATCTTAACAGGATTTTCCCCTCCAAAGGCTGTCTCGGTATCCACGGCCGGAAAGGTGGCGTGGTCGGGATCCGCGGACACCCCTTCGGCCCCTAAGGCGTAACCCATAATGTTGAGATGGGAGTAGTCCACCGGATAATCCTTGTCCGCCCCGGCGGTGATTTCTCCATAAGGTCCGGGATAAAGCAGTTCACGTCCCCGGAAGGTGGCTTTGAAGAGATCACAGTTGCCTTTGCAGCCATCTACACAACGGCTGCAGATACCGGATTGAGGCACTATGGAGCGAGACCTGTTGCCGGTTTGAAGCGCCTCATTGCTGTTGGGTCTGCTTAAATTCATTTCTTCTCCTCCAGGTAGTAAAAAATTCGGTCATATCTTGCCGATAATTTTTTTTTAATTTTAGAATAAGGGTTATGCGTTGACAAAATATTATGACTTTAATTCGCTCTCAAAGCAGGGTTTTATTATTCGGCAAGACATTGCCATTTCTATTTCATAATTTTTTACCTCTGTCAAGTATAAATAATAATTTTTTATAACAATTTTAGCAAAAAGAACAACCAAGCAAACTCGTTTTATAGATGTCAATTGGCAAAATTACCTTTTATGCCTCCAACAGGCCATTCTTTCGTACCATTTTTACCTATTTGAAAACAGACTGAAACAAAGTAAAATTATTACAGGCCGCCCGGTAAATAGGGTTCACAAACAGGGGCCTGACAGAATCACCCGCTAAAAACAGGCAATTTTACCTAAAAATACATTTGACAAAAGGCATATTTGCCGGTATAGATTTAATTAGATGCGGGAAAAAAGAGAAAAAAAACGCCTGGCCATACTGCGGATTCTCCGGGGTTCCAGCAAGCCGCTGAGCAGTTCCGTTATCAATCAACAGCTTCAGGCCATGGGGCATGAGGTAAGCGAGCGGACGGTCCGCCTCTATCTCCAGCAACTGGACCGCGAAGGTATGACCGAAATCCTCGGCAAACGCGGACACCGGATTACCGAAAGAGGGCTCAAAGAACTTTCGGCCGCAAGGGTCTATGAAAAGATCGGCTATCTGGCCGCCAAAATAGATCAACTGACCTATAACATGAGTTTTAGCCTCTCCCAAAAAAGCGGAACCGTGGTGATAAACGCGAGCGTGATTGAGCAGGACCAGCTCGAAAGAGCCATACCCATGATGAAGCGTGTTTTTGCGTCCGGGTACGCCATGGGACAGCTCATGGCTCTCTTTGAACCGGGCCAAAGACTCGGCGACGTGCTGGTGCCTGAAGGGTCCGTGGGGGTTGGCACCGTATGTTCCGTCACCTTAAACGGAGTGCTCCTGGCGCATGGCATACCCACACATTCGCGCTTCGGAGGCCTTTTAGAGCTTCAGGACAAGATACCGACGCGGTTCGTGGAGCTTATCCACTATGAAGGCACCACCCTGGACCCGCTGGAAATTTTTATTCGCGGAAGAATGACAGATTACATCGGGGCAACCGCCACCGGCAACGGCCGCATCGGCGCGAGTTTCCGCGAGGTGCCTGCGGGCAGCCGGGACCGGGTGATCGAGCTGGCCGAACACCTCGAAGAAGTCGGCCTGGGAGGATTTATGTCAGTCGGTTGGCCTGGTCAGCCTTTGCTTGAAATTCCGGTCAGTGAAGGACGATTGGGCGCTGTGGTGATTGGAGGGTTAAATCCGGTCGCCATTCTCGAGGAGTACGGCATACAGATTCAAAACCGCGCCCTGGCCGCGCTGGCCGATTACAATACTTTGTTTTCCTATAAAGAACTAGACATCCGCGCCCGTAAATTCTTGTAACTGCGGTGTCGAAACCTCTTAAGGGGGGGCTTCTTTTAAGACCTCTTAAGAACTTCGCCCTTTAGCCGAACTCATGGTCAGTCTTCCGCGGTTTCAACAAAATTACCGATTCTTAAAAGGTCTTCTTTTATAAGTTCGGATAGTATTCAGCGATTTCGTACTGGGATACGTGACGGCGGTACTGCTCCCACTCGATTTTCTTATTTTCAATGAATTTTTCGAAGATATGCTCCCCAAGGGCGTTCTTGACCAGTTCGCTCTTTTCCACTTCCTGCAGGGCCTCATACAGGTTGCCGGGCAAAAATTTGATTCCCAATTTTTCCTGATCCTGTCTGCTGAGCGAGGAAATATCCGCATCGACCGGATCAAGCAGGGGATACTCATACTTGACGCCTTCCATGCCCGCGGCCAGCATGACCGCAAAGGCAAGATAAGGGTTACAGGCCGGGTCAGGAGCGCGATACTCAAACCGGGTTGATTTCTCAAGACCGGGCCGGTAGGCCGGGACCCGTATCAGGGCGGAGCGGCTGCGTGTGGACCAGGCAATATAAGCCGGCGCACCGTACCCGGGGACCAGTCTCTTGTATGAATTAATCCACTGATTGGTGATGGCCGTGATTTCACGCGCGTGGTAGATCAGGCCGGCCATGAAGTGTTTGGCCATTTTTGAGAGTTTGTAGGTATCGTCAGGGTCAAAGAAGGCGTTTTGGTCGCCCTGAAAAAGGGACTGATGAATGTGCATGCCCGAGCCGTTGAAATGCTGCACCGGCTTGGGCATAAAGGAAGCGAACGCGCCGTGCTGGTAGGCGATCTCCTTGAGAATGATGCGGTAGGTCATGGTGTTATCCGCCATGCGCAGGCCTTCTTCGTAACGAAGATGAATCTCGTTTTGTCCGGGGGAAACCTCGTGGTGCGAATAATTGACCTTAATGCCCATTGACTGTAAGGCGAAAATACTCTCACGCCGCAGGTCGGTGCAGAGGTCCAGGGGTCTGGTGTCAAAGAATCCCCCGGAATCCACGGGCTGCGGCGTCTCATTGTTTTTGAAATAATAGTACTCGATCTCAGGGCCGACCATATAGGTGTATTTTTGTCCCAAAAGCTGGTCAATCAAGCGTTTCAGAGTATGACGGGGGTCGCCCGCATAAGGAGTGCCATCCGGTTCGAAGATATTGCAGAACATTCGGGCCACAGGCCTGTCCATGGGCCGCCAGGGCAGAATCTGAAAGGTGGACAGGTCCGCTTTAGCGAGCATATCGCTTTCTTCGATTCGGGCGAAACCCTCGATAGAAGAACCGTCAAAGCCCATCCCGTCCTTAAGAGCTTCCTCCAGGTCCGTGGCGTCCACAGCCAGGCTCTTGAGCCTTCCCTGGACGTCTGTGAACCAGAACTGCACGAAACTAAGGTTTAACTCGTTAACTTTCCTAAGGATGTCATCTTCATTCAGAATGTTCATCTCTCCCTTCCCCAAAGAATGAACTGATATATGTCCATGTTAACATCTAAAGTCAAGCTAATTCTGCAAACGGTTTTTCAGGGATTCCCCTACCAGGTCCGTCACCTTAGATCACGCACTAAATCCCTGGACAGGGCCCGGGCTGATTCAAGAAGGCTCACGGTTTTGACCGAAGCGCCGCTAAAACCGACCATACGGTCCAGGCTTGCGGAGCGCATGGTCTTCGGATTCAGCTCAGCCCTCCGGCCGAAGAAAGCCAGCCGGTTCGCAATGAACCACTGCCAGTTGTAGGCCCGGGATAAAATTTTTCGCTGTTCCGGTTCCAGACACCCTTTCCGGGCCATGAGGCTCAGGGCTTTCACGGGTGAAGGGTCCAAGAGGCTTATATCATCCAAAGCATACCGGAACTGAAGAAGGCGAACCGTCTTCTCAATATCGAGCAGGCTGCCCGGAATGAGGGGTAATCCTTCAGCCCTGGCCCGGTCGCGGAACCAGGCGTTGAGAGCGGGTTTCAGCCGCCGGCCCATGGCCGATACGGCGCGGATCAGCGTTTCTCTGGCCGCCGCCTCCACGGCGCGGCCCAAACGCTCATGCCCCACTGAAAAACGAAGCCTGAGCAGAGAGAGGGCGTGAGCCAGGGGCTGGTGTTCCAGGAAGTGTTCTTCGAATACTGAAAAAAGAATAACCAGCGGGCCCGGCAGGAGGGCCGGGCTGTTCGGCAGGTGATCTTCCCCTATCGGGCTGAGCCTGTTTGCCCCGGCGTCGGAGGCCCAGAGATAGGATATTGTCCTGTTGGCCAGGCGGAGAAAATATTCACGGGCCGGGATATATTCCTTGTCTGAACGCCGGGCCTGAATAAAATCTTTTTCTTTAAGGGCCGGGGAAAATTCAGCCGATCTGCAGTGGACAAATATGGGCGCCGGGGCGGTGGTGTACAGCGGGTCGGCGGACCCGAGCCGGCTCAAGGAACAAACAGCCACCGGCGAGGAGATATTTCGCCGTTCCAGGATTATTGGATGAACGTACTTCCGGCGGAGGTCGTTTTCGGCCAGGAGCCAAGCCCCATAGAGCATCATATCTCCAAACCGTTTGAGGCGTGATTGGATCTGTGGCGGGGTGAATTGATTACCCAGG
>CAZVRN010000255.1:0-5031 GCA_964629485.1 uncultured Thermodesulfobacteriota bacterium
AAAAAACTGACACTTCATTTACTAAAATGACCGGACACATTATGTACTAGCTACATTATGCCCACATTCCCCTTGCCATCATGTGCGGGGTTCGGTATATTTATAACCCGGCCGGGACGTGGCTCAGTCTGGTAGAGCACTGCCTTCGGGAGGCAGGGGTCGCTGGTTCAAATCCAGTCGTCCCGACCATGATTAAAATCTTAGCCTGGAAAAGCGCCGGCCCTGGCGGGCCGTCATGGTTTGAGGCGGGGTGAGGCGCAAGCCTTCCCCGTTCCATGCAAATCCGAAAAAATGGATATATATCCAAGCGAGACATGGTTTTTCGGGGCTTTTAAAAAATCTCGTCTCATAGCTGAACCCATTGATTTTTAAGAATTTTTCCGTAAAGCCGGGCGTTAAACCAACTTTAGCCGCATCTCTTTCGCGCCAGCGTTCACATTTTCCTGTTTTTTTGTTATGGTACGCAACGGCACCGCCATGGACAAAAAAACGGGAATAACCTGGGCAAACCGTCATCAATGGCATGGTTTTGCAAATCCCGGAACTGGTAATACGATTACAGGTCCGCAAGTTACCGGCCGTAAAAAGTATTAACCAACTGCATAGAATCACAGGCAAAAAAATGTTACTGAGTAATCACGATGAAAAAACCGAATAAGAAGGCCTTCGAGAAGCTAATCGGCCGGATGGACAAGCTGCCTTCCTTGCCGAGCGCAGTGAGCCTCATCCTTAACATTCTCAACAACCCCGACTCCTCGGCTCATGAACTCTCCGATGCCTTGAGACAGGATCAATCCATAGCTTCCCGGGTTTTAAGGCTGGTGAACTCCGCCTTTTACGGCTTTCCCCGCCGGATAGACACCCTCAGCCTGGCCATCACCATTCTCGGTTATACCTCGATTCAAAATATTATCCTGACAACCACCATCTTCAATACCTTTTACAAAGGTCCGCCGGGTTCAGGGCTGGACCGCAAACGTTTCTGGCAACATGCCCTCGGGTGCGGGGCGGCTGCACAGGTGCTTGAAAAGAAGCTCGGCCTGGGAGACGGGGAAGAGATATTCCTGGCGGGCCTCCTGCACGATATCGGCAAGATTATCCTGGACACCTTTTTACACGATGAATACCAGGAGGTCATCCAACTGGCCAGTGAAAAGAACCTGCTCCTGGTAGAGGCCGAACAAGAGGTGCTGGGGGCGACCCACGCCGATTTCGGATTCTGGCTTTCAGAAAACTGGAACCTGCCTTACAACCTGACCGCGGCCATCGCCCATCACCATAACCCGCCTGATTCCGGGAAGTATTTCAGGATTGTCAGCCTGGTTCACGCAGGCGACATTTTAACGCGGATTCTCGAAGTGGGCCACGGCGGGGATGATCTCGTCCCGGTCGTCAATTGCCAAGCCTGGACCGCTCTCTGTCTAAAGCCGAAGTTCATTGAGGCCCTGATTCCGGATTTCGAGCAAAAACTCGGCCACGCCCAGGCCTTTCTGCCCGAGGATTCCTGAAAGCCGAGCCCGAATCAATTAATCATGCCGCACTTCTTCACCCGGTCACGGTACGAACATGCGGGTGAGGCAGGCTACTGGATTCGAGGCCTGCCCAAAAGGCCGGAATAATCGCGCTCCCCTTTTGGCGTCCAAGTTATGATTTTTTGGGCCAGGGTTTCAAGGCATGCCGCGGCGGGTGATTCAGGAAAGACTTTGACGCAAGGCTTCCGTTTCCTCACGGCCCGGCTGACGGATATGTCCTCAACAATGTGGCCAAGATAGGTCGAATTGACTTTTAAAAAACTGCGTGTCACGGCAGCAAGGTTGTGGCTGACCGAGAGACCCTGTTTTTTATTTTTGACCATGTTGACCAGGAGGTGGAAAGTCTCGCGCCTGAGGCGTGACCGGAGGACCTTGATCAAAGCATATGCATCGGTGACGGAAGTGGGTTCAGGGGTCAGGAGGATAATTATTTCGTGCGCCATGTGGTTGAAACGGATGACGGTCGATGAAATGCCCGCCCCGGTATCCAGGAGGACCAGGTCATATTGATTAAAAAGCGACACTATCTGAGAGAGCAGGCGTCTATGATCGTCCGGCCCAAGGTCAACCATCTCGGAGACGCCGGAACTGGCCGGGAGGAGATCAAATCCGGCCCCGGAATCCAGGAGCACCGTTTTGATGTCGGTTTCCTCCCTGAGTACGTCGTAAAGCGTTTTTTGCGGGGTCAGGCCCAGCAGAATATCTGCGTTAGCCAGGCCGAGATCGCAATCGGCCACCAGGACACGCCTACCCCGGCCGGCCAGAACGGCGGCCAAATTAATAACCACGGAAGTTTTGCCCACGCCTCCCTTGCCGCTGGTCACCGAAAGCAGCAAGGGGCTGCCTGCTTTCTTTTTTATCATCGTTTATTTCCTGAATTACCGAAAAGGGCCTGCTTTTCGGACGCTGTGACTTCGGTAGACTCCTCGACGACGAGGTCCTCTTTAAAGATACTGACCTGATTCCCGCCATTTCGCTTGGCCTGGTACATGGCCCGGTCCGCATGTTCGATGAACGTCTCAGGGTCCAAAGAATCAAGGTAGTGGTAAGCGGCCAGGCCGAAGGAACCGGTGATGCCATACCGGCTGGTTTGCGGATCGTCCTGAAAGGCCCGGCAGATGCGTTCGGCCAGCTTGAGGGCGCTGCCAGCCCTGGTATCCGGCAGGATGACAGCAAACTCATCCCCCCCGTAGCGCGCCACAACATCCACGGTCCGGACCGCGTTTAAAATGATCCGGGCCGCGCCTGCCAAGACCTCATTCCCGACCTGGTGTCCGTAAGTATCATTGACCGGTTTAAAATTATCCAGATCAATCATCATCAGACAGCAAGGGTGTTCAGAGCGCTTGACCCGGTCCATCTCAACCCGTAATTGAGACTTGAAATGCCGCAGATTGAATAATGAGGTCAAAGGGTCCCTGACGCTCAGGTCGGCCAGCCTCCTGCACCAAGCCACCAGGTCCTCAAGGACTTTAAGCATTTCGATGCTGTCAGCGGGTAAAGGCAGGACCAGGTCGACCTGGTTCAATATCTTTTTGATTTCGTCGCCGCACAGGTTCTTCAGCACAAAAGCCAGGCCTGAATTCCGCTGTCCCTCCATGTCCTTGAGGACACCGCTGAGGGCGCCGGCGTTTACCAGGTCCCGGCTCAGTTTTTCCAGGGATTCAACATCCAGTTTTGACAGGACTTCGGGAAAACTCGTCCCGGCTGTTTCTTCATCTTTCATAAGAGACCGATCAATCATCAGCCGCCAGCTTGACCGCGGCGCTGTTTCCACTCCGGTTTAAAGGGTGAATTCCAGTCTTAGACATAAGCTTTATAAAAATTCCTGTCAAGCCGAATTCCGGGCCGGAAAGAGTCAAAACTTCAACAAGGACCGGGAACCGGCTGAATAAAACAAACGGGGGCCTGTTAAAATTTTGTCATTTGAGCCGACCTCATTATCCGCGATTTATACAAAATTACTGGTTGTTAGAAGGAAAAGCTTGACTTGCACGGCTGCTCTTACTATTTTACAACAAGCGGTTGAGATTACTTTTCCAAGCCGATGGCGGTGAAAAGTTCAGGTAATCCTGAGACGGGGTAAACACCTCAAAAAAACACGTGCTACTAATCTTACAGGTAAAAACTCCCGGATAAGGGTAGGCTTATGACACCAGAGCTGTTGATAAAACTTTTAACCGCGGCCGGGCCGACGTCCCCGGCCGGCGGCAGTAACATTTGGTCCATGATGGTTCACGCCGGTCTCATGGTTAAATTAATCTTACTTCTCCTGCTGGCTTTTTCTATTATCTCGTGGACGATTATCATTTATAAGTCATTCCAGATTCGAAAGGCCCGCAGGGAATCATACTATTTTCTGGAGCTTTTCTGGAAAAGCCGCAGCCTGGTGGCCATATATAATGAATCGCGAAAATTTGAAGGCAGTCCCATCGCCGAAATCTTCAGGGTTGGATATCAGGAGCTTACCCGGCTTCGGAAAAGCGCACGGGACGCGACCGGAAACGAAGAAGGCAGCGATATCCTGACCGGCCAGTTCCACGGCCTGGACAATATCCAGAGGTCCCTGCGCCGGGCCATGAGCGTTGAAACAAGCCGGCTTGTTCGCACCCTCTCCTTCCTGGCCACTACGGGCAACACTACGCCTTTCATCGGGCTTTTCGGAACGGTCTGGGGGATCATGAGTTCCTTTCATGAAATCGGCATGGTCGGCGCGGCCAACCTGGCCGTAGTCGCTCCCGGCATCTCCGAGGCCCTGGTGGCCACGGCTGCGGGTTTGGCCGCAGCCATTCCGGCTGTGGTGGCATACAACTATTTTAACAGCCAGGTCGAGGTTCTCGAAACAGAGATGACCAATTTCGCTTCTGATTTTATCAACATCCTTGAGCGGGATTCGTTAAAAAAGGCGAGCGCCCAACGCTAGGAACAGTTCATGGCTTTTAATCTGAATGGCGGCCGCAGAAGGCTGATGTCAGACATCAACGTCACGCCCTTTGTGGACGTGATGCTGGTGCTTTTGATTATCTTTATGGTCACCGCCCCCATGATGATGCAAGGCATCAACGTTAAACTGCCTCAGGTGAATACGAGCGCCATACGTTCAAAAAGCGAACGGGTAGTCATATCAGTCACGGCTGAAGGGGATGTCTTCATAGATGAATACAAGGTAACTCTTAAGGATCTCGGGATAAAGGTCAAGCGCATCATGGAGGTTCGAAGGACGAACGAAGTCTTTCTCAGGGCTGACAAGGCTATCCCCTACGGGAGGGTCGCGCTGATCATGGCCGAAGTACGCAAGGCCGGCGTGACAAACCTGGCCCTCGTCACCGAGCCGGAACGAGTCAAGAAGCCGAAAAAGCAGTAAAAAATTAAACATAAAATCCGCTTTGGCCTAAATTTATATGATATACTTAGGAGTCGCGGAAAATAAACTTGGCTGAACCCAAACGGCCCGGCGAACATTTTTTGCCTCCGGGGTTATGAGGAATGAGCGCTGCTT
>CAZVRN010000256.1:0-4997 GCA_964629485.1 uncultured Thermodesulfobacteriota bacterium
TCTTGTTCTTTGCTTGGGGTCAGCGACAGACAGCTCGTTTTACGGATCTTGCAGGCATGGAATTTACAGTAAATCACCATTGACCGGCTTTTACGGTGAGTCGTATTCCGGGGGGCGAATAGCCATTCCCATGAGCCGGACCGGGTATGACGCCATAATTATTGGCGGCGCTTCAGAGAAGCCGGTTTGGCTGGAAATCAGCGACCGGGAAGTAAAATTCCATCCGGCAGAAGATCTCTGGGGAAAAGACACCTATACTACTGAAGATGAAGTCAAACGCCGCCTTTCCGATACTGACGCAGGCGCGATGGTCATTGGCCCTGCGGGCGAGAACCGGGTGCGCTTTGCCGTGGTCGAAAACGATTATTGGCGCTCGGCCGGTCGAACCGGCATGGGAGCTGTCTTGGGCGCTAAACGGGTAAAAGCTATTGCATTCCACGGGAATCAGCGTCGCCCCCTGGCAGACTCCGAAGCGGTTAGAGCTTACGCCCGAGAAACATTAAAGAAGTTTAAAGATCATCCAGCCGCTGAAGCATATCGCACTCAGGGTACGCCGATGATGGTCGCCCTTTTAAACGAAGCCGGAACATTTCCTACTGAATATTGGTCTAAGGGGAGGTTTGATAAATGGCCTCAAATCAGCGCCCAGAGTATGGCCGAACGCCTCAAGGCGCGTCCGAGGGCCTGCCATACCTGTTTTATGGGGTGCGGCAAGTATACCGAGGTGCAAGAAGGCCGCCATAAAGGTTTAAAGCTCGAAGGCCCTGAATATGAAACTATTTACGCCTTTGGAGGGTTATGCCTCATTGACCGGATTGAAGAGATTGCTTACCTGAATGATCTTTGTGATCGCTTGGGTATGGATACCATAACAGCAGGCAACCTTGTTGCCCTTGCGATTGAAGCATCCAAGCGGGGCAAAATTGACCATACTTTCGAGTACGGCGATCCTGATATGGCTGCTGAATTGTTGCAAAAGATCTCAAAGCGGGAAGGCCTGGGGGACCTTCTCGGGGAAGGGATAAAGTTCGTCAGCCGGGAATGGGGCCTGGAGGAGCTTGCCGTTCATGTCAAGGGTTTGGAGCCGGCAGGCTATGATCCGCGTGTTTTAAAAGGAATGGGATTGGCGTATGCCGTGAGTGACAGGGGTGCGTGTCATTTAAGAACCACCTTTTATAAGGCGGAACTGTCAGGTCTCATTGACCCCGATCAGATCGACGGCAAGGCAGAACTTTTTCTTGATTTTGAAGATCGCTGTACTCTGTTTGACTGCTTGATTCTCTGCCGGTTTTATCGGGATTTTTATATGTGGGATGAGCTGTCCAAAATTATTGAACTTACCACGGGTTTGACCATGAACAAATCCGAACTTCAAGCGCTGGCCGCTCGCGTCACTGACAATACGCGCCGTTTCAACATCAGGGAAGGGCTTACCGCGGCTGATGATCGTTTGCCGGGTCGTTTTTTCAGAGAAAGCCTTAATAATAAGTATCAAATCACTGCTGAAGAGATGGAAATCCTTACTCAAGATTACTATCGCTTGAGGGGATGGAGTAGGGAAGGGGTCCCCCAGGATCAAGTAATATAACAAGTAAGTTCATTGGGCGAATGTTTTTATCGTTGTGAAACATGGAATGAAAAGTTAAAAATTTTTTCCGATCTCAGAGACCTGAAAGACACTTGACATCAAACAATTTTTTTCTATCTTTAGAAGGTTAATTCAGGGTTCATTGATATTAAATACCCAAAAAAGGAGTTTATAATGGGCGGCATTAGGATTTCCAGTATTGCGGACGTTGAAGAAATTGAGAAAACTCCCATTGAGGAAAGACTCGAATACTTCAACACTTATGATTTAATAAAACACGGAACGGCCATCAACCCTGATGGGACAGCGATCAGTTTTATTCTGAATGGGGAAAACTACACTAACCCGACTCAGGTTGTATATCGTGATTTTCTGGCCCAGGTAACGCGAACTGCAAATTTTTTTCATGATCTGGGGATCGGGGTTCAAGATGTCATATCATACCTCCTGCCCAATCTCCCTCAAACGCATTATGTCCTTTGGGGAGGTGAGGCCGCCGGTATTGTCAATCCCATAAACCCCATGCTGGAACCTTCCACAATCATAGAAATTTGTCAGGCCGCTGGCACCAAGATATTGGTGGCTTTGGGAGACTTCCCGGGTGCGGACATCTGGCAGAAAGTTGAAAAGATTCGTGATCAATTACCGAATCTAAAAGCCGTGGTACGCGTTATGGGGCCCAGTGATGAGAAAGAGGACATTTACGGCTTTGAAGAAGTTATCTCGCGTTATAATGGGGAGAAATTGGATTCGGGCCGTACAATAGAACCTCAAGACATTGCTTCAATGTATCATACCGGTGGAACCACAGGAACTCCCAAGCTTGCCCCGCATACGCATTTCAACGAAGCGGCTATGGCCTTTATGGCTGGCTATGCGGTTGACCTTAACCCGGGTGAGACTACTCTCTGCGGACTCCCGCTTTTCCATGTCAATGGAACTACTGTGACCGGTTCGGCTCCTTTTTCCATGGGTGCTCATGTAGTTCTTATTTCACCGAGCGGCTATCGTGATCCATCAATCATGAAAAATTTTTACAAGATTGTTGAATATTACCGTGCCGTAACCTTTTCTTCTGTTCCCACAGTTCTGGCAACATTGCTGGATATTCCTAAGGGAGACGCGGATATCTCTTCGCTGCGTTATGCCATTTGCGGGGCTGCTCCGCTTTCGGTGGAGCTTTTCAGGCGGTTTGAAGAGCACAGCGGCATGAAGATCATAGAAGGGTATGGCCTTACCGAGGGAACCTGTGCTTCTTCGCTTAATCCACAGTATGGAGAACGAAAGATTGGATCAATCGGAATTCGTTTACCTTATCACCAGATGAAGATATTTATTGTGGACGATGAGGGCCGTTTTGTCCGTGAGGCTGAAACAGATGAAATAGGCTCTGTCTGCATCAGCGGCCCCAACGTCTTTAATGGCTACCTGGACGATGCGCATAACCGCAATATCTGGCCCAAGGAGGGTTGGTTTAATACCGGGGATCTGGGACGCCAGGACGCTGACCAGTACTTCTGGCTCACCGGTCGTCAGAAGGAACTGATTATTCGGGGAGGGCATAATATTGACCCGGCCTCCATCGAGGAGCCGCTTTACCAACTTGACGGGGTACAAGTCGCTGCCGCGGTGGGGCGTCCGGATCCTTACGCCGGAGAGATTCCGATTGCTTATGTGCAGCTTCAGGAAGACGCCGATCTTAAAGCCGAACAAATTTTAGAACATCTGAAGGCTACAATCGGGGAAAGAGCGGCCATACCAAAAGAAGTATTCATCGTGGATGAAATACCCTTGACGCCTGTTGGAAAAATTTTCAAACCGTCCCTGCGATGGGACGCTACCAAGCGTGTGTATGAAGCCGAGCTCCAGAAGCTTGGCGGTTTGGCTGAGTCCGTTGATGTTGCGGTCGGAGAAGATAAAGTGTATGGGACATTGGCCGTGATAACCGTCAAGGCGGCGCCAGAGGCTTCAGCCCAAACTATTGAAGAAAAAGTGCAGCAGATTCTGTCTCAATACACCATAAGGTATCGTTTGGAAATAATTTAAATTAAAATCCAGAGGCTGACTTCAGGCAAAGCCCATCTATCTGATTTCCTGAAATTGTAAATGTGCTAAAGGAGTTTTATTGATGGATCAAGCGACAAAACAGGCCTTCCACCAGGCCGTAGAAAAAGAACCTTTTGCAAAAGCCTTGCATATGGAGCTGGTTGAAATAGATGATGGATATTCAGTGGTGGAGATGGTTTTTGACCCAGGGTCTATGAGTAATATTTATAAAATGGCTCATGGGGGAGTAATCTTCGCCCTGATTGACGAAGCATTTGAGACTGCTTCTAACTCCCATGGCACCGTGGCTTTGGCTCTGAACGTTAATATTACCTATATCGCCACTCCCGAGCCAGGCGCAAGATTGCGAGCTGAAGCCCGGGAGGTAAGTAGGACTCGAAAAACGGCTACTTACGACATCAAAGTTAACGAGGCAGACGGAAAGCTCCTCGCTACCTGTCAGGCCTTGTGCTATCGCAAAAAAGATAAGATTCCTTTTCTTCAGTCTAGCCCTAGCTAGGTAACTTTAACCTTTTTGGCCTTTGAGGCCGGTTTTTCTTCCACGTCCAGTACGGAAATTCCGGCCTCGATCAGGGATTTCATCGCAAGCAGCATTTCACGCCTGGCGTTTTTAAGATGCTTCACCGTCTCAGAATTTTTTGTCTCTGAGATGAAGTGACAGAAAGGACATTCATATTTTTCCTCATTTTTTTTGGGCATCTTTTTCTCCTTCAAAGATCAGTTTCAAGGATCGGTCCTTGAATTCGGCTTTGGTCAGTTCATAATGTATAAATGCTCTGGGCAAGATCAAATTGCGTTTAAAATTGTTCAACTTAATAGTCAACTCATCCCCATTGATCCAAGTTTCAATGTTCTCCCGTTCAGCAAAGGGCATGGGAATTTCCATAATATAGCGTCCGTTAACCGGAGTGATGCTGACCGGTTTGCCTTGATAAAAAATTTCGGCCGGATTTCGGTTTTTATAAATTTTTGCGGCAAATTTTGAAAGGAGCTTAAGCCCTAAAATCTCCTGGTCCCAAAGGGGCGAACTTAAGATGGGCAATGGACTAAAGGCGTTCTCAATGAATTTGATATGCCTGAGCTGAATTTTTCTCCATTTATTGTAATAAGAATCTTTGACCTCTTCGGGCAGAAGGCGGTTGATGATAATCGCATCGAGGCCAAAGTCAAAAAGGTTTAACACGGTATAGGCTCGCTGTGCTTCCTTAATGACCATTTTTTCAGGGTTAACAACCATGCGGATGCTGGTGCGTGTTCGGTCTGTCAGCAGTTCCTTGACCCCTATAATTTTATGATAAAGATTTTCTACGCTTTCAAAGACCTCATCAGTAGGCAAGGGCGC
>CAZVRN010000257.1:0-4993 GCA_964629485.1 uncultured Thermodesulfobacteriota bacterium
TTAGGTAAACCACTTAAAAATTTCGGCGGTTTTTTTCTGGACCGCAGCGAGAACCGGCTGGAACCCGGTTTCTGTCCGGGATGCCCTGTAACCTATACCCAAAGAATCAACATTAGGGCCAAGAGACTTGATGACTCCAATAAAATTTGGCAAGGTTCTTATGTTTTCAAAGACAGACTGACACCGGGTTATGTTTATCATTACAGAATTTTTGCACATGGCCGCAAAGAACGTTATAGTAGAATGGATTTTCAAAATCTTGTAATTTATTATGACAGTCCAAGCCGGCCGCCTGACGCGATTACCGTCAATACTAACGACCGGCTCGTCATCCTTAACTGGCCGCCTCCCGACCGCTTGGTCGACGGCAGGCCTCTGAAAGACCTGGCCGGATATAATTTATATCGTCGAACCGGCCAGGGAGACTGGGAAAAAATCAACGCGGATCAACCATGGTATCGAAACGTTTTTGAAGATAGACAGGTCAAAAACGGACAGAGGTACTATTATAAAGTCAGAGCGCTTCGCCGCTGGCATGGAACCTGGATCGAAGGGCCTTCTACACCAGTAGTTACCGCTGTTCCCGAGGACTTGACACCACCTTCGCCCCCTGTTAAGTTGGAAGGCAAATCGGTCGAGGCTGGCATAAGTCTAAAATGGCAGGAAGTTGAGGCGGCAGACCTGGCCGGTTATTATATCTATCGACGGTCTGAGAATAAAAAGCGATTTGAACGACTCAATCGATTACTTATTCATAAAACCGTCTTCCTTGACCAGACAGTCAAACCCGGCCATCGCTATCACTACCGGGTAACGGCTGTTGACAATTCCATGGCTGCCAATGAAAGCGAGCCCGGGCAAGAGTTGATAATAACCTTCAACCCTTAGAGAAGTTAACACGCGAATGCTCTGAAAAAAGACCATGCATCATTTCAATTATCAAAATAACGAGCTGTATTGCGAAAACCTGCCCCTGCCATTGATTGCCGCGGAGGTGGGCACTCCGGCCTATATCTATAGTCACGCCACTCTTGTCAGGCATTTCAAGGCTTTTGATTCGGCTTTTGAGGACGTCCCTCACCTGACATGTTACTCGGTCAAAGCGAACTCCAATCTCAGTATTATACGCCTTTTTTCCAATATGGGGGGAGGCGCGGACATCGTTTCAGGCGGAGAACTTTTCCGCGCGTTAAAGGCTGGTGTGCCAGCGGATAGAATTGTTTTTTCCGGGGTTGGAAAAACCGAAGAAGAAATCAGGAACGCAATCAAAGTAGATATCCTGATGTTCAATGTGGAATCATCCCAGGAGATGACCCTGATCAATAGCGTAGCTCAGGAGATGGGAAAGAAAGCCAGAATTTCACTCAGGGTCAATCCTGATATTGACCCCAAGACTCATCCCTATATTTCCACGGGTCTTAAGCAACAAAAATTCGGAATCCCCTTTGAGCAGGCTGTTTGCGAATATGGCCGGGCGAAGGAGATGGCAGGACTTGACATCGCTGGTATTGACTGCCACATCGGGTCTCAGCTTACTGAAGTAAGTCCCTTTACTGACACAATTGCCCGACTGTTATCGTTGATGGATCAACTAAAAAAGCATGGCATTGAACTGCAGTATTTAGATCTAGGCGGCGGTCTAGGTGTGACCTACCGCGATGAAAATCCACCGGAACCGGGGGAATACGCCAAGGCGATCCGAGAAGCTGTCAAGGGCTTTGATCTGAAGTTGATTCTGGAGCCCGGGCGGGTTCTGGTCGGAAATGCAGGTATTTTACTTACCCGTGTGCTGTACACCAAACCCGGACCGGGGAAAACTTTCATTATCGTGGACGCAGCCATGAACGATCTCATACGCCCAAGCCTTTATAACTCTTTTCACGCTATTCAGCCGGTCAATCCTGAGGACCGGCCTGAGATCACGGCCGACGTGGTCGGACCGATTTGTGAAAGCGGAGATTTTTTAGCCCGGGAGCGTAATATGCCAGAGTTCGAACCGGGAGAGCTCATGGCCATCATGAGCGCCGGTGCTTACAGTTATTCCATGAGTTCAAATTATAACTCCCGGCCAAGACCGGTGGAAATCCTTGTTACTGAAGACCGGTATCAAATTATCCGGCGGCGGGAAACCCATGAAGATCTCATTCGAGGTGAGGAGATTCCTGCTTTCCTGTGCAAGGGGAAGCAGGATATTTGAATTATGGAAGGACTTGAGTTTTACAAAATGAGCGGTCATGGCAACGATTTCATCCTTGTGGACAATCGGGAGAAAAAGGTGCCAGATGATGCCATGGTTGCCATGGCCAAGGCTGCTTGCCGCCGCCGCCTGAGTATTGGCGCAGACGGGATGATCTTTATTGAACACGGTCCGCCCGGAGTTGATTTTGCTTGGCGATTTTTTAACTCCGATGGCAGTGAAGCGGAAATGTGCGGCAACGGGAGCAGGTGTGCTGCGCGTTTTGCTTATATAAAGGAGATCGCCCCGGCCCAAATGAAATTCATGACCCTGGCCGGAATTATCCAGGCGGAGGTAAAAGCGGACAGCATAAAAGTGGAGTTGACTCCGGTCAAAAATCCACAATTGGACTTCACCCTTGACCTAAACGGGCAAAAAGTAACACTTTCCAGTCTTAATACAGGCGTTCCCCACGGGGTCATCTTTGTTGATGATATTGAGGCCGCCCCGGTTAAAGAACTGGGCCGCGCTTTACGTTTCCACCCTCACTTTGGTCCCGAGGGAACCAATGTAAATTTTACACAGGTACTGGATCGCAATCATCTATCCAACAGAACGTACGAACGAGGTGTGGAAGACGAAACCCTGGCCTGCGGCACAGGTTGTATTGCCGCGGGCTTGGCCGCGGCTCTTCACGGATGGACAGACTCTCCGGTTCACATCATGACCCGGGGAGGTGAGGAACTGGTCATTTATTACACTCAAACCGAAAACGGCTTTGAAAAAATATTTCTAGAGGGCCCGGTGAAAATTGTTGCTTACGGCCGTCTGGGGCCCGACGCTTTAATTTGACAGGAGGAGTAAAAAATGTTTGGCGGTGCTATTGTAGCTATTGTGACACCTTTTTCCAATGGCCGGGTTGATGAGGAAGCCTTCAGGCGATTAATCAATTTTCAAATTGAAAACGGCACACAAGCCATTGTTCCCTGCGGAACAACCGGCGAATCAGCCACTCTTTCCCATGAAGAACATAAGCGTGTTATAGAGTTTGTCATCAAGGAAGTGGATGGAAGAGTCCCGGTCATAGCTGGAACCGGCTCCAACAATACTGCCGAAGCGATTGAACTTACCCAACACGCCAAGAAAGCCGGAGCGGATGGCGCGCTGATGATTCTTCCCTATTATAACAAACCGACTCAGGAAGGTCTTTACCAACATTTCAAAACTGTGGCCGAGGCGGTTTCTCTGCCAATTATCATGTATAACATTCCGAGCCGAACTGGAATCAATATGCTCCCGGCCACCGTAGCCCGGCTGGCGAAAATTGAAAATATTGTCGGGGTCAAGGAGTCATCAGGCGACCTGGTACAGATCACGCAAATTATTGAAGCTTGCGGAAAGGACTTTGATGTGCTTTCGGGTGACGATCCATTGACCCTGCCGTTGATGGCGGTTGGTGGAAAAGGAGTCATTTCGGTTGCCTCAAACGTGGCCCCTCGTGAGATGTCCGACATGGTTACGGCTTTCCAGAAAGGAAATCTGGCGAAAGCCCAGGAGCTGTTCATTCACCTGCAGCCATTGTTCCGCGCGCTCTTTCTGGTGACAAATCCAATTCCTGTCAAAATGGCTTTGGGTCTCATGGGAATGATTACTCCGGAAATGCGTCTACCTCTTTACCCCATGGATGAAGAAAATACTGATAAATTGAAAAAAGTACTGTCTGACTATGGTTTGCTCAAATAACGCACATTAGTTTTGCTTAAACCGAATCAAGAGAAAAGATGCGATTAATTCGTTTCAGGCCGAAAGGCGAGACCGGAGTCAGGGCCGGAGTAGTTGAGCAGGAGAAGGTTATAGAACTCGCCGGAGATATTTTCGGCCCCTATAAAAAGACTGGCAGAAGCTTCAGCCAGGGCCAGATCATTCTGGAAGCTCCGTGTCAGCCGACAAAAATAGTCTGTCTGGGGCTCAATTACAAGGACCATGCAGCGGAATTTAACAGTGACCTGCCCAAAGAGCCGCTCCTGTTTTTAAAGCCGGCTTCAGCAATCATCGGCCCCGGGGCACCTATTATTTGCCCGCCCCAGAGCAAAAGAGTGGATTACGAAGCTGAACTTGGCGTGGTTATTGGTCAAAAGGCCAACCACATTTCCGCATCCGAGGCCTCGAACTACGTGCTTGGATACACCTGCTTAAATGATGTGACTGCACGCGACCTGCAGCAAAAAGATGGGCAGTGGACCCGGGCCAAAGGTTTCGATACCTTCTGTCCGCTGGGGCCTGCCATTGAAACCGATCTTGACCCCTCGGACCTGACCGTGGAAGCCTGGCTGAATGGAGAACGAAAACAGGCCTCCAGTACTGCCAACCTGATTTTTGATGTTGAATATTTGCTTGAATATATTAGCGGGGTCATGACCCTGGTTCCCGGTGACGTCATCGCGACGGGCACGCCTTCCGGGGTGGGGCCGTTGTCAGCAGGAGACGAAATAGAAATCAGGGTCCAGGGTATAGGCGGTTTGATCAACCCGGTAGCTTTTTAGGACGTGAAATTTTTTGCCTACATTCAAGCTGACCAATTCATCGGCAGTAACGTTGGTTTATCGGACAACGCAATTGGATGAGGAGATAGGAAATAATGTTCAAAATAGAAAGGGCACAGCGGCTGAAAGAATTGCCACCTTATGTATTCGCGGAAATTGATCGAAAAAAAGAAGAATGCCGGGCTAAAGGCATGGATATAATCAGCCTGGGTATCGGGGACCCTGATCGCCCCACACCTGACCATATCATCAAAGGACTTGTTCAGGCCGCTCA